>NZ_JABXEO010000062.1:0-54082 GCF_013372585.1 Myxococcus sp. AM010 | reverse complement strand
TCCGTGGGGGGTGTGGGGCGGCGCGGGGGCGTCGCATGTACGTCTTGCACCTATTCTCGAAGCCTGAGACCCGGAGTTGCGTGCCTCTTGATTTTCAAGGCCAGTGCCTCGGAACCCCCTGTGATTCCAGCGGATTTTCCAGGAGATGGGTCGGAAAACACTTCAAAAGGGCTTTGAGCGTCCGCGGAGGCTGCCAGCGTCGGTGAGCGGCCCTACCTTGGGCGGCATGAGCGCGCCGCCCCGGAGATTGAACCTGGACTGGGTGCTGCCTTCGCTGGCGGTGGGGGGCCACTTCCCCATCGATACGGCGGAGCACCTCGCGGGGGCGCTGGGCATCCGCTGCGTGGTGGACGTGCGGGTGGAGGCCTGTGACGACGAGCACGTCCTGCGCGAGCACGGCATCACCTTGTTGCACCTGCCCACCGAGGACCTCCGGGCCATCCGTGGCGACCGGCTGGATGACGGCGTCGCGTGGGTGACGGACCAGCTGGCCCAGGGCCACAAAGTCTATATCCACTGTGAGCACGGGGTGGGGCGCAGCGCGCTGCTCGCCTTGTGCGTCCTGGTGGCGCTGGGGCACCCGCCGCTGGAGGCGCTGTCCCTGGCGAAGCGGCGGCGCTGGCAGGTGTCGCCCAGCACGGAGCAGCTGCGCACCTTCATGGCGTGGGCGGACGCCTGGCGCAAGCGTCACGCGGTGACGTGGGCTGTGCCCACGCTGGAAGCGCTGGCCGCGATTGCGCACAGCCACCTGACCCAGCCGCCGCCCTCTTCCCGTGGGAATGAGGACTGAGGGAGCGCCGTGATGCTGGTGTCCGGAGAACATCCGCGAGAGGTGGACCCGACCGCGGAGGCGCGTGCGCTGGCCAGCGCCTGGTGGGAGGTGGACGCGCTGCCTCCGGGCCTGACGCGTCACACGGCGCTGGTGTCGCTGCTCATCCGCGCGGGGGAGTGGGCGCAGGGCGTCCTGGACGCGGAGCAGGTGGTCCAGCAGGGTGAGGACGGCGACACGGTGCTGGCGCGGGCCTGTGAGTCCACGCTGCTGGCGCTGGGCCACGCGGTGGTGGCGTCCTGGACGGACGGCTTCCGCGCGGACCTGTCTCAGGTGGGCAGCGCGCTGGAGACGCTGGGCGGACTGGGGCTGCCGCCGCGGGTGCGGTGCAAGGTGCCTCGGGGGTATGCGCTTCAAGGCCTCTACCCGGAGAGCTACCTGGCGTCGGCGCGGGCGCTGCCGAAGCAGGGCGGTCCCTGGCGCGTCGTGGGCATTCGCGGCATCGGCACGGGGCTGGCGGGCGTGGTGGCCGCGGCGCTGGGCACCCAGGCGGTGTGCTTCGTCCGGCCTCGCGGGCATCCCTACCGGCGCACGTTGTCGCTGTCACCCGAGCGGACCGCGCAGTGGGTGGACGAGGCACGCGCGGGCTACCGCTTCGTGGTGGTGGACGAGGGGCCGGGGCGGTCCGGCTCGTCGTTCGGCGCGGTGGCCGAGTTCCTGGAGGCGCATGGCGTGGCGCCCTCGTCCCTGTACTTCCTGCCGGGCCACGGCGGTGACGTGGGACCTCACGCGACGCCGAGGCACCGGGAGCTGTGGCGCCGCGCCCAGCGTGGCGTGGTGGACTTCGAGTCGGTGATGGTGACGCCGGCCGAGCCCTCCCATTCGCTTGCGAGCTGGGTGGAGGACGTGACGGGCAAGGCGACCGCGCCGCTGGAGGACCTGGGCGCGGGTGGCTGGCGGAAGCACCTGCTGCACGACCTGCCGAAGGCGGCGTGGCCCCCGGTGCACCGTTGGCGTGAGCGCCGCAAGTACCTGCTGCGCGCGGGCGGCCGGCCGTGGCTGCTGAAGTTCGCGGGCCTGGGGGCCTATGGCGCGCGCGCCTATCTCCAGACGCGGGTGTTGGCGGACGCGGGCTTGGGTGTGCCTGTCTCGGGGCTCAAGCACGGCTTCCTGGTGCAGCCGTGGCTGGAGGAGGCGCGCCCCCTGAGCACGGTGGAGCGCGGTGGAGACCGCTGGGAGCTGGTGGCGCGCGTGGGGGCGTACCTGGGCTTCCGCTCGCGTCACTTCGGCCGGGTGGAGGATGGGTGCGGCGCCTCCTCGCGCGAGCTGTGGGAGATGGCCCGCTACAACACGGAGGTCGCGCTGGGCCGCGAGGTGGCGCAGGCGCTCCATGTGTGGATTCCCCGGCTGGGCGCGCTGGAGCGGATGGTGCGCCGGACGGTGACGGACAACCGGATGCATGCGTGGGAGTGGCTGGTGTTGCCCGGTGGCCGCGTGCTCAAGGCGGATGCGGTGGACCACCACCGGGCGCATGACCTGGTGGGCTGCCAGGACCTGTCCTGGGATTTGGCGGGCGCGGCGGTGGAGCTGTCGCTGGACGCGGAGGAGCTGGCCGCGCTCTGCGCCGTGGTGGAGCGCCACAAGGGCCGGCTCCCGCCCCTGGAGTTGCTGCGCTTCCACCGGCAGGCCTACCTGGCCTTCCAACTGGGGGACCATGCGCTGGCCGCCGCGTCCTACGACGCACACGCGCCGGACGAGGCGGCCCGGCTGCGGCATGCCGCGGCTCGCTACGCGGAGCTGCTGCGTCGTGAGCTGGCCCCGGCCAGCAGCCGTCCACGGACGGGCGGAGTGGGTGTGGGCGCGCAGATGTAATGACGGGCAATCCCCTCGTTACTGTCGCCCCCCGACATCTGGCGGCCCGCGGATGCCGAGGCGCTTGAAGCGGGCCAGGGCTCCGCGCATGGTGCCGGGGTGAGCTCCATTCCACATCCTGACTTCACGGCCGCGCGCTTCTCCCACTGTCCGGACGCGCGCTTCCAGCCGGCGCCCGCGGACGGCGTGTTGCCGGAGGGCTTCTTCACCACGACGAACCTGCCCACCTACGTGCGCGTGGGCGGCGCGTGGCGCATGCCTCGCGAGCCGCGCATGGACGGGGCGCTGGTGCTGGATGCGCAGGGCGAGCTGTGGATTCGCGAAGGCCGTCGCGTGCGTGCGGGCGAGCGCGTGGTGGTGGGCTTCGCGGAGGACGGCAGCGAAGGCGTGTACGTGAACACCGCCTACCTCGCGGGTGAAGGCGAGGGCGAGTTCAAGTTCATGACGAGCGCGGTGTCCCGAGAGAAGCCCATCGACTACGCGCACATGGCCCGGGTGCTGGTGGACGAGCGCGAGCGCGGGGGCTACCCCATCTGGGTGACGGGGCCGGCGCTGGTGCATTCGCGGGCGCGCGCGGACATGACGTGGTTCGTCGCCCATGGCTTCGTGGGCGCGCTGCTGGCGGGCAACGCGGTGGCGGTGCACGACATTGAAGCCTCCATCTTCGGCACCACGCTGGGGATGAGCGGCTCGGGCGAGGCCACCTCGGGCGGCCACGGGCTGCACATGCGCGCCATCAACAAGGTGCGGGCGGCGGGCTCCATCGCCAAGGCGGTGGACGCTGGGGTGATTACCAACGGCATCATGCACGCGTGTGTGGTGCATGGCGTGCCCTTCGTGCTGACGGGCTCCATCCGTGACGACGGGCCGCTGCCGGACGTGGTGACGGACAACCTGGAGGCGCAGGTGGCCATGCGCGAGCACGCGGTGAAGGCCACCATGGCGGTGATGATCGCCACGGCGCTGCACGCCATCGCCACCGGCAACATGCTGCCGGCGTTCGTCACGGAGCAGGACGGCTCGCTGCGGGAGCTGCCCACCATCTGCGTGGACTCGTCCGAGTTCGTGGTGAGCAAGCTGAAGGACCGCGGCACGCACCAGGCCTTCGGCGTGGTGACGAACGCGCAGGACTTCATGCACGTCCTGCGGCTGTACGTGGAGCGGGATTTGGCGGCGCGCGGGCTGCCGGTGCCGAAGTAGCGGGCGCCTCCCGGCCGCGACGGCGGGCCTGGCACCGGTGGCCAGGCTCGCGTCGGTGCCTCCACGTCAGAACGACTCTTCCGGGACCTCCATCAGGTCCAGGTTGCCGTGCTCCACCATGCGGGCGGCGTGGGCGACGCCGGGCAGCACCTCGTGGCAGAACCAGCGGGCGCTGGCGAGCTTGCCCACGTAGAAGGCGTGGTCCCCGGGGTTGCTCTTCATGCGCTCCTGCGCGACCTCCGCGTGGCGCACCAGCAGCCAGCCGATGACGACCTCCGCGACGGCGGCCAGCACGCGGTTGCCCTGCAGGCCCACGTGGTAGACGGACTCGCCCAGCTTGCCCATCAGCGTGCCCAGCATCGTCTCCAGGTCGCCCAGCGCGCGGCCCAGCGCGGCGCGCTCGGCCTCCAGCGCCTCGCCAGTGCGCTCGGCCGTCTCGCGAATCTGGGACAGCAGGCCCTGGAGCGTCGCGCCGCCGTCACGCGCCACCTTGCGCATGAGCAGGTCGAGCGCCTGGATGTGCGTGGTGCCCTCGTAGAGCGTGTCGATTTTCTGGTCCCGGATGTACTGCTCCACCGGGTAGTCCTGCAGGTAGCCGGAGCCGCCGTGGACCTGGAGCGACAGCGCCAGCAGCTCGTAGGCCTTCTCCGAGCAGTAGCCCTTCACCAGCGGCAGCAGCATGTCGTTGAGCGTGTCCAGCTCGCCCGCCTCGGTGGCGCGGTGGCCGCCCTTGCGCTCCACGCCGTCCTGGATGAACGCGGTGTAGAGACACAACGCGCGCATGCCCTCCGCGTGGGCCTTCTGCGCCATCAGCATGCGGCGCACGTCGGGGTGGCGGAAGATGGGCACGCGCGGCGCCGTCTTGTCCCGGGCCTGCATCAGGTCCGCGCCCTGGAGGCGGTCCTTGGAGAAGGCCAGCGCGCGGCCGTAGCCGGCGGACAGCGTGGCCATGGACTTCACGCCCACCGCCATGCGGGCCTGCTCGATGATGTAGAACATCTGCCGGATGCCGTCGTGGACCTCGCCCAGCAGCAGGCCGCGGCAGGGCTTCCCGTCGCCGAAGGTCATCTCACAGGTGACGGAGCCCTTCAGCCCCATCTTCTTCTCCAGCTTGGTGCACACCACGCCGTTGGCTTCACCCAGGCTGCCGTCCTCGTTCACCCAGTACTTGGGAACGACGAACAGCGACAGGCCCTTGGTGCCCGGCGCCGCGCCCTCCGGACGCGCCAGCACCATGTGGATGATGTTCTCGGACATGTCCGAGTCACCGTTGGTGATGAAGCGCTTCACCCCTTCGATTTCCCAGACGTCGTCGGAGACGCGGCGGGCCTTGGTGCGGGCGGCGCCCACGTCACTGCCGGCGTCGGGCTCGGTGAGCACCATGGAGCCGCCCCAGCGGCGGTCCAGCATGTGCGGCAGGAAGCGCTGCTTCTGCGCGTCCGTGCCCAGCCGGTCGATGATGCGCGCCAGCAGGTTGCCCAGCGTGTAGAAGGCCAGCGAGGAGTTGGCGCCCACCAGCAGCTCGAACGCGGCCCAGCCCAGGGAGGGCGGCGCGCCCATGCCGCCCAGGTGCGGCGGCTGCTCCAGCAGGTGCATGCCCGCGTCGAAGAAGGCATTCATCGCCTTCTTGAGTCCCGGCGGCAGCGTCACCTCGCCATTCTCGAGCTTCGGCGGGTTGTGCTCCGGCTCCTCGTAGCTCTGGGCCAGCTCGTTGACGCTGAGCTGGGCGAACATCTGGAGCATCTGGCGCGCGGCCGTCTCGTCCAGGTCGCCAAACGGTGCGTGGCCCAGCGAGGCTCGGCCGATATCGAGGAACTCGAAGAGGTTGAACTCGATATCGCGCAGGTTGGGGACGTAGTGGTTCGAAGACGACATCTCGGGCTCCTCGCGGGTGTGGGGCCGCGAGGCTAACCCGAGATTGATTCGCGAGTCAGTGACTCTTGAGCTGCAGGGTGGGCACCGCGCCCTCGCCGAGGACGAGGTGCACCTGGCCCACCTTGGACGCGAGGTCCTTGTAGGCCTCCAGCTCCTTGAGGCGCACCAGCAGCGGGTTCTCCGCCAGCACCTTGGCGGTCTGCGCCATGGAGCGGGTGGCGGCCGTCTCCTCGCGCCGCAGGATGACGTTGGCCTCCGCTTCCTTCTGCGCCTGGATGACGCGGTTGAGCAGCTCCTTCATCTCACCCGGGAGGACGACGTCCTTGATGCCGAAGCGCAGCAGCTCCAGGCCCACCGTGTTCGCGCGGTCCTTCACCTGGGTGAAGAGGCTTTCGGCCACGGCTTCGCGCGAGGCGAGCAGTTCGTCCAGCGTGCGCTCCGACACGGCCTCGCGCGCGGCCAGCTGCATGGCCAGGTAGAGGACGTCATCCGGCGCGCGGGACACGACGGCGAGCCGGCGCGCGTCCGAGACACGGAAGGCCGCTGACAGGTTGAGGCGCAGCGTGACGCGGTCCTTCGTCATCACCTCCTGACCGGTGACGTGGAGCAGGCGCTCGCGCAGGTCGATGACGGCCAGTTGCACCTTGTGGGCGACGGTCCACGCGGCGTGGCGGCCCGGGGGAAGCTCGGCGTCCAGTACGCCCTCCACGTAGCGGAGCACGACGGTGCCTTCGGTGGCGGTGGCCTCCGTGTAGTCGCTGGCGGGGACCAGGGCGCGCACGTCGTCACGCAGCGGCGCCGTGGCGACACCCGAGGTGTCCACGCGCTCCACGCGCACGGTGGGCGCGCCGGGCGTCAGTTGACGGCTGGGAAGGCGCTCCACCGTCCACACCTGGTGCAGGCCTCGGCCGAGCCACCGCACGGGGCGGCCCTTGTGGAAGAGGATGGCGCGCTCGTCGGCGCTCAGCTCCACGACCTGCAGGTCCGTCTCCGGCACGAGGGCCAGGAGGGCCGGGTCGAGCTGGGCGAGCGGCTGCTCGGTGTTCGCGCGCACCAGCCGCACCTTCTGGAAGGGGTGGACCAGCCAGTACCGGCCGGGGACGAGGTATCGCTTCGGCTTCTCGTCCACCAGCACGAAGGCCCGTTCGTTCTGCCCGACATCCACACGCATGATGCTCATCGCGCACCTCCTTTCCCCCTCCGGGGGAGCTTGAAGAACCGGGACGTTTCCGTGCGCGTTGTCGCGCGTGTCCCGGGCACTGCTGAAAAGTGAGGGCCCCACCGTTCACGGACGGATGAGCGCGGACTGCCTGTCCTGGCCGCTTCCTGGCAACTCGCGCCGCGTGCCGGGCAGCTTCCGCGGACGGCGGCAGGGGCCTCCGCTGACGGCGCGGAAGGGGGCCTGTCGCCCTGGCGGAAAGCCGGGCATTGCGGTGGGAGGAGTGGGAAGCGGTGGACCCGCGCTCACGTCAGTTCGCGGCGGAACCCTCTGGATTGAACGAAGGAATCGAACCTTCTCCGCAGGATTGGGACCTGTGCTCTACCAGTGAGCGAGTTCGGAGCAGGCGCGGCTGGCGCCTGCTCCCTGTTGGACCTGACGGAGGCCCGGCCGGGCGGTCCGACGCGAGGAAACCACTGCGAGCGATGGACCCGGGGACGCCCCCTCTGGACCGTGGGCGCAGCGCACCCACGTCAAGAGCAGGGAGCCCGGGGACAGCCCCGTGACACCTCTGGATTCCGCCGGGGCTGAGCGACGGGACGCGGCGGCTGGCCTGACAGTGGGGAGCGCGTCTAAAGATTCTCCTGGAGGTCTACTCCGAGTATCCCATCCCCCCAGTTGATTGGCATCACGCCCTGACCATGCGAGAGACCATCGAATTCAGAATCGCCGAGCGCGATGCTCGCATGCACCTCGACCCCGGGCTGGGGGTCTCGCACGAACGGTTGCGGGAAACAATCCGTTCGACCTCGACGAGGATGACGCGTTCCGATGCCCGCTAGGGCACATCGCGGGGCTCAATCAAACCTCGGAGTTGTACGTTGAACGGGCCAGCCCCGACGACGCCGACGTTGCGGTGACCGATAAACTGTTCGGCGATCGGCGCGGTGAGCTGAGGCCGCCCACTTCGTGTGAAGGGGCGGCCGTTCTTCGCGCGACTCACTTCACGTCGTCAGCGTCCTGGGGCACCAGCGGGATGGGCGCCTTCGCCGTCTGCTGCGCGGGCGTCGCCAGGATGGCCTCCTCCGGCTCGGTGGGCAGGAAGGAAGGCTCAGGCTTCCTCTGCGTGCACTCGGCCGCGGTCCGGACGCCGGGCCGCTTCTTCCCCGAGGACGCTCGCGACGGATTCGCCTTCGCCAGCGTCGCCGAAGACAGCTCGCACATGGGCGGCGTGTCCGTGTCGATGATGGGCTTCATCACCCTCGGCGGTGGCGCGGTCCGTGTCCCCTGGGACGACGAGCTCCGCCGCGCCGAAGACGACACGTCACCCCGGAGCGCCGCGTCGCTGCGCTGCGTGGTGTCGGTCTGCGTGTTCGCCAGTCCTTCGCTGCTGGACGTGGAGGTGGCTGTCGCCACCGCCGAGGGCGCGGGCTTCTTCGCAGCTTCCCCCAGCGCCTCCGCGAGCAGGTTGTTGCTCTCGTGCATCTGGTCGCGCGCCCGCTCCATGCTGGCGTCGTGACGCGTGAGCTGCTCCGTGAGGGTGGCCTGGTGCTGGTTGCGCTCCTTCTCGATGCTCGCCTTCAGCGTGTCCCGCTCCCGCGCCACCTCGCTCAGTCGCTGCTCCAGCGCGCCCTTCTCCGTGTTCAGGATGGTCTCCGCTCGGGCCATGCAGGCCGTGAGGACCTTCTCCTCGGACTCCCGCTCCGGCAGGGGCTCGCTCCGGTTCCACGCCACCAGCGCGCTGCTCTGCCAGCGATAGTCCGTGTGCATCACGCACTCTTGCACCAGTCGCGTGAGCCGGTCCTCGGACCAGACGGGCACGGGCCGAGCGCAGGGCCCCACTTCCTCCTTGAGCGTGGAGGGAAAGGCCCGGGTCTGCTTCACCCAGCAACCATCCCGCTGCTCCATCCGCACTGACGTACACGCGCTCGCCACCATCGCGAGCGACACCGCAGCCACAAGCCTCATGTCTCCCTCCGTCCCCTGCGCCCACCGGCCCGCGCTTCTCCGCGGGACGGTAGGAACGGCACGGAGCCGCGCCCATGTCCGTGAACCCTGGCGCCGTGTGGGAACGTCCGGGGACGGACCTTCATCGGCAGGCAGGCGAGCGCGGGACGACCCACCACGGTGTGTTGGCCAACGCTCCTGACGGCGCGAGCGAGGCACTGTCACGATGCTCGCGCCTGCCCGGCTGCCCTCCGTCGCGGCTTCAGCGGAGCAGCGCTTCCGTGTGGCTCAGCAGCTCCGGCCCACCAGGCTTTCCGTGCCCCGGGACCACTACTCGCGCTTCGGGAAACCGCTGTCGCGTCCGCGAGAGGCTCGCGGGCCAGGCCACCACGTCCGCGTCCTCCACGTTGCCCAGGTTCGTCGCGGCGCCGTCCTTCACGAAGCAGCCGCCGAACAGCACACCGCTGTCCTTGTGCCACACGACGATGTTGTCCTTCGCGTGGCCGGCCCCTGGAAAGAAGAGCTCCAGGGGGCCCACCGTGCGCGCCTCGGCGAAGGCCTCCGTGGGGCCCGGCCGGCCCAGGGACGTGGCAATCCGTGCCGTCTCCTCCAAGCCATGGACGGCGATGCCATGCGGGACGAGCGCCGGAACACCGCCGAGGCGATCCTCATGGAAGTGCGTCACCACCGCCGTGCGGACCGGACGCCGGAGCGTGTCCCGGGCCCAGTCGAGCAGCAGCGCGCCCTGCCGTGCATTCCAGCCCGTGTCGACCAGCACGGACGTCTCACCGTCCTCGATGATGAGCCCGTTGGTGGAGACGCGGCCGTATGGCTCCAACGTCACCACCGTGACGTGCAACCACACGCCAGGCGCGAGCTTCCGCACGCTCACGTCATCCGCCAGCACGTACTCGTCCGGACCCTGGGATTGCGCCTCCCCGGGGAGGTTCCGCTCCACCGCCGCGGCGGGCGTGGTTCGGGCGCAGGCGGTGCTCAGCGTGAGCAGGGCACTGGCGCAAAGCCAGCGAGGGGGAAGAAGCGTCATCGTCAAGAGACCTCGGCGGCGATGCCGCGTCGGGGTGGAGGGATTCGAGCGGCACACCGAGGCGGGCCTGGGACCTGGCGCGGTGTGCCCCGGTTGGACCGAATCAGTGCGCCTCGGAGAGATGGGAGGTGGCGAGCCAGCCCTTGCCGTCGAACCGATAGATCCAGGTGGCATTCCCCTCACCCCAATCGACCAGTCCCTGTCCCGGAGGCAGGGACGCGTCATTGGAGACGTAGCGCTGAAGGCAGCTCAACTTGCGCGGCAGCGTCTGGACTTCCCGCGGGTGCCCGCCCCGCGTGAAGAGCACCCGCACGGGGACGGACCGGTTGCACGAGTATCCCTCGCCCGGAAAGGCATAGTCCTGCTCTCCGTCCTGGTCGAAGTCACCCGGCACGCAAGGCCATCCGTTCTCTTGCAGGGCGTCCAGGTCCACGCCGATCTCCACGAGGTGGGGCGCTGCGTCTCCGACGGTGCCCTTGCACAGGCACCGGAAGTTCGTCTCCGGGTCGCAGCCCTCATCCACGAGCGCCACCGCGACCCGTTGCGGCGTCGCCTCGCCACGGAGGGGTGCTTCCGCACAACCCACTGCCAGCAGAAACGCCCCGATGCAGGTCCAACGCAGCTGAATCACGTGTCGATGCCTCCTGAGAGGGTGCCAGTGCAAGCCCCGTGCACACCTTGGAATGGCCGGTTCGTGGCCCTCAGGTAACGAAAGTGCGGTCCCAAAGCCACACGCTCAGCGCCGCTCCACCTCCCACCAGCCGAACCACATGGTCCGCTGCTCCGTGAGCTGGACCCAGCCGGGCGCGTGCGCGTACGCGCGAGGGAGCAACCCCGCCGCCGTGACGGCCCGAGCGGTCTCCTCGAACGAGTACAGGTGCAGCGTCACCGCCGGCCCCGCCGTCTGAATGGGTTGCACCAGCGCTTCGTGCCCCTCCAACCCCGGTCGCCGCTCCAGCACGGTGAAGAGCAGCTTGCCGCCCGGCTCCAGGGCCTCCGCGAGGTGCTTCAGCACGCGCGGCAGGTCATCGCAGAAGTCCAGGCAGCCGATGGCGAGCGCGACGGTGAAGCGGCCCCACTCGGAAGGAATCGGCTGGTGGTAGCTGTGCGCATGCCACGCGCCACCGGGCCTCGCTGTCCGGGCCAGCGCCAGCATGTCCTCGGAGAGGTCGGTGCCGACCACGGCGATGGAGGCGTCCAGTCCCCGGGTGTGAAGTCCCGGCCCGCACCCCACGTCGAGCACGCGGGCACCGGGCGCCACCACCGCCGCGAGGAAGCGCTCCACCCGCTCCTCGTACCGGTGCAGGGCGGGGAAGAGCGCCTCGTAGGCCGAGGCAATCTCCCCGTACACCTGCTTCACGCCCGCTTCCTGTGCATCCCGCGACACGGTTCCTCCGGCTCGTGCGAGCAGCCTGGCGGCGGACCTGCTTCATTCCGGCACCGGCATGTGGCACCCGCCGAGGAAGGCCTCGGTGGGGAACCCTAGAGGGGCATATGCGGCCCCGCAGGGCAACCCGCTCTCGGACGCGTGAGGCCGGAGTTCCCCATCCTCGTAGGGTTCACGAGAAGCCCGTGGGAGACGGACGGTAGCGTGTGCCCTGGCAAGGTGGAGTTGGGGAGGGGCAGAAGGGGCTGGGCGGCCCCTCTTCCCCCCTCCCTCCCCTCAACGGGATCCACGTCCCCTTATGGCGCCCAATTTCACTCAAGCGCATGATTCATGAATTAATGAAAAATGATCCTGAATGAAAATTCGTATGTAACTATCTGAAAATACTTAGTAAATTTAAGTTCCTTACATGTGGATCTTCTATTATTTTCAATCTAGATCAATTTTCATTATGGCGTGAAGGAGGGACATCAGTGAAAATGGCCGTTGAGCTCTGCCTACCCGCATTGCTGGTGCCCTGGGTGGCTCCTCGGCCCTGGCTCAAGTTGCGGAGTGCCAGCCGTGCCTGCTTGAAGTTGGGTGAACGGGAGATCCACCTCAGGTTGGTAGATGCCCCGACCCGGATGCCCACGGATCACCTGCTGCACTGGCTCCATGCAGATGCGACTTCCTGGGGGCCTGACGATTCCGTACGAATGGTGACGGTCGTTGTCGCCGCGTTTCTCAGCAGCGGCCTGCGAGAAGCCCTCGAGCGTGAAGGCTTCTCTTATCTCGACGCGAGGGGTCACCTCCATCTCCTCTCGCCAGGAGGGGTCATCCATCTGGAGGGGGCGGAACGCTCCTCCAAGAAGGCCGAGACAGGCCAACTCGGCGTGCACGGAGTCCGGGTCGTCCAGGTGCTCCTGGCGCAAGAAGCGGCCGTTTCTGTTTCGGAGCTTGCGAAGCAGGCGAATGCCTCCGTGGGGCAAGCGCACCGGGTGCTCACGCTGCTTGAGAAACAAGGGCTGGTGCGCTCATCGGGCCGGGGCCCCCAGAAGAGACGTGATGTGAGAGAGCGGACCTTGTTGCTCGACTGGCTTGAGCAGCAACCTCCCGCCACGCGTCGGGAGCCCTCTCTCGACGTGGCGCTGTATGCGCGCCGTCCCGAGGAGCTCTGGCTCAAGACAAGCACAAAACTCTCAACGGCGGGGGTCGGGCATGCCCTCACGGGTGCCGCCGCCGCAGGGCTCTACGGTGTCGGTCCGACGTCCGTCCCCATCTCGCTCATTCGCATCTCGCCGGAGGTCAGCCTGGCTCAGGCCGCCGCCCTGATGGGAGCGGAGGTGACCGAGCGGGGGGCGAACCTCGCGCTGTTGAAGGACACCGGCGGCGTAGGGTGCTGGGGCGCGAAGGAGAAGGACGGCATTCAGGTTGCTCCGGCGGTCCGAGTCTATCTCGATGCCCGTTCGGCGCGTCGTGGCGAGGACATTGCCAGGCAGTTCCGCGAGGTCGCCCTTGGCTACTGACGGTGGCAGCTACGGGGAATACGACCCGGCGATTCGTTCGGGGTTGCTGGCGGAGGCCGTGCGGGTGGTGCGGTCGTTCAGTTTCGCCGGAGCCCACGTTGTGGTGGTGGGTGGGCTCGTTCCCTCCCTGCTCGTGCCCCAGCCCGAAGCGGGACTCGAGCCCCATGTCGGAACCAATGACCTCGACCTCTGCCTGCGCATGGCGCTCGTCGACGGGGATGTCGGGAGCTACGAGCGCCTGGAGACAAGCCTCAAGGTCGCGGGCTTCGTGATGATGAGCGGGGTGAGCTGGCGTTGGAAAGGAGGCGTCAGCCTGCCGCTGACGGTGGAGTTCTTCTGTCCGCCCAAGGAGGGGCGTGAAATCGGACGGCTCTATCGTCCCGGCGGTGTGGTGGGCGGAAAGCTCTCCGCCGTGGTTCTGGCCATGGGAGGCCTGGTGGACCTGGATGCGCGAGACATCGAGGTCGAAGTCAATCTACCTGGAGATGGCGGAAAGACGCGCCAGCCCCTGAAGGTGGTCGGCCCGGCGGGCTATCTCGCCGCGAAAGCGGATGCACTGCGGCGGCGCAACAAACCCAAGGACGCGTACGACATCGTCTGGCTGGCGGAGTGCTGGCCCGGCGGGCAGGCCGGCCTGGCGCCGGTCATCCGCGAGAGTTCCATCTTCAACGACCCACTCTTCAAGGATTCACTGCGCACCCTGCGGCAGGAGTTCGCGGACATTGAGGCCGAGGGGGCGAAGAAGTACGCCCGCTTCTTCAACGGGTCAGGCAGGGACATGGACCAACTCGCTCGTCGCGCGGTTGGCGCCATCCAGCAGTTGCTCCAGGAGCTGACCGCCTTCATGCAAGTCGGATAACTGCCCTCGGAGGAGGGGCAATGACCTCTCCGAGGGAGCCGACTTACGTGATGTTTCGGAATCGGGTTGGCATGCAGCGCCTGCCTCAGTCTGTGACCTGCCGGAACACCGCGAGCGAGCGGCCGATGAGCTCGAACGTCGCACCCTTCACCGGCTCCGGTCCCCGGTTGTCGTCGGTGGTGCAGAGCTCCAGCTCCCATCGCTGGCCCTGCGCGGCGGGCGGCAGCTTGTATGTCACCGGCTCATGGTGCGAGTTGAGCAGCACCAGCAGCGCGTCACCGATGATGCGCTGCCCTCGCTCGTCCGGCGTGGGGATGGCGTCGCCGCCCAGGAGGAACGCCAGCGAGCGCACGAAGTGCTTCTCCCAGTCCTCCGCCTTCATCTCCGAGCCATCCGGCCGGAACCACGTCAGGTCCTTGTGCTCGGAGTCCCACAGGTGCTGGCCCTTGAAGAAGCGGCGGCGCTGGAGCACCGGCTGGCGGTGGCGGAAGTGGACGAGCTTGCGGGTGAACTCCAGCAGCTTCTGACGCCGCTCATCCAGGTTCCAGTCCACCCACGACAGCTCATTGTCCTGGCAGTAGGCGTTGTTGTTACCGCCCTGCGTGCGGCCCATCTCATCACCCGCGACAATCATCGGGATGCCGGTGGACAGGAAGAGCGAGGCCAGCAGGTTGCGCTTCTGCCGCTCGCGCAGGGCGACGACGTCCGCGTTGTCCGTCTCACCCTCCACGCCGCAGTTCCACGACTGGTTGTCGTCCGCGCCGTCGCGGTTGTGCTCGCCGTTGGCCTCGTTGTGCTTGTGGCTGTACGTCACCAGGTCGTGCAGCGTGAAGCCGTCATGCGCGGTGACGAAGTTGATGCTCGCCTGGGGCCGCCGGCGCGCCTCCGCGTACAGGTCCGCGTTGCCAGTGAGCCGGTAGCCCATCTCACTGGCGAGGTTCTCGTCACCCTTCCAGTAGCGGCGCAGCGCGTCCCGGTACTTGCCGTTCCACTCGCGCCAGGGCGGAGGGAAGCCGCCCACCTGGTAGCCGCCGAGGCCCACGTCCCAGGGCTCGGCGATGAGCTTCACGCGGCCGAGCACCGGGTCCTGGTGGAGAATCTGGAACAGCGCCGCGTTGCGGTCGAACGCGCCTTCACCCGCGCGGCCCAGCACCGTGGCGAGGTCGAAGCGGAACCCGTCCACATGCATCTCCGTCACCCAGTAGCGGAGGCTGTCGATGATGAGCCGCGCCGCCTGCGGGTTGGACGCGTTGACGCTGTTGCCGCACCCGGTGAAGTCCAGGTAGTGCCGCCCGTCCGGCATCAGCCAGTAGTAGCTCGCGTTGTCGATGCCCTTGAGCGACAGCGTGGGCCCCAGGTGGTTGCCCTCGCAGGTGTGGTTGTAGACGACGTCGAGGATGACCTCGATGCCCGCGGCGTGCAGGTCCCTCACCATCGCCTTGAACTCGGCGACGGCGGCGCCGGGCGTCTTGCGGCTGGCGTAGTACTGCTCCGGCGCGAAGTACCCCAGCGTGTTGTAGCCCCAGAAGTTGGACAGCTTCTTGTCGTCGAGGAACGAGTCGTCCGCGAAGGCATGCACCGGCAGCAGCTCCACCGACGTGACGCCCAGCTTCTGCAGGTGCTCGATGACGGGCGGGCAGGCCAGGCCCGCGTAGGTGCCGCGCAGGTGTTCGGGCACGCCGGGGTGGCGCATGGTGAGGCCGCGCACGTGGGCCTCGTACAGCACCGTCTTGCGCCAGCTGATGTCCGGGCGCCGGTCATTGCCCCAGTCGAAGAAGTCGCTCACCACCACGGACTTGGGGACCCCCGCCGCGCTGTCGCGTTCGTCGCGCGCCAGGTCCTGCTGCTCGTGCCCCAGCGGATAGCCGAACACCGGCTGGCGCCAGTCCACGTCCCCGTAGAGCGCCTTGGCGTAGGGGTCCACCAGCAGCTTGTGCGGATTGCAGCGGTGGCCCTTCGTGGGCTCATACGGGCCATGAACGCGCAGCCCGTAGAGCGTGCCCGGCTCCAGGCCCGGCACGTAGCCGTGGTGCACGAAGTCCGTGGACTCCGACAGGTCGAACCGCTCGATTTCGCGCGTCGGGTCCGTAGGGTCGAACAGGCAGACCTCCACGCGGGTCGCGACCTGGGAGTAGACGGCGAAGTTGACCCCTGAACCATCGAAGGTGGCGCCACGCGGCCAGGGCTTGCCCGGCCAGACTTCCCTACTCATTGCAGGCTCTCGATTCTGATGGAAAGGCCCGCCCAATGTGGGATGGCCCCTCTGGGCTGGCAAGCGTCACGCGGCGGCAGCGTGGTCCAGTGAGCGCCAGGTTCCCAGCGCCCAGTCCTGCTCGTCCGGGTCATCGAAGCTCACCACGCACAGGGCGCGGCGCTTGCCCGAACTGCACAGGGCGGTCAGCCGGCACTCGCCCGGCTCCACGCGGAGCGAGGCCCGTCCGCTGACTCGCACGCCGCGGTGCTCCAGGTCCATCGCGCGGCGCTCCATGAAGGAGGGCATGAGGCCGTCGGCGCCGCCGTCCTCCAAGGGGACGAAGCGCACGCTGCGCCGGTGGTCCCGCGCCACCCACGTTCCATCCTGCAGGTGCGCCTCCGCGAGCGACCCCGGAATGCGAATCTCCCAGCCCGCTGGCAGCGCCACCTGGACCTCGCCGCGCCGGTAGCCCAGGGGCGGGCCGCCGGGGGCCTGCGAGGCGCGCCGGTGGACTTCCTCGGCCAGGGTGCCGCCCACGCCCAGGAAGCCGAGCACCTCCTGCCACTCCCGCCAGGGGTAGGGCAGGGATGGGTCCTCGCGCCAGGCCTGCTCCAGCAGGCGGGCCACGTCGCGCATCAGGTGGCGCTCGTCGTCCAGCAGCGGTGGGCGCCAGACCACGTCCGTCCACAGGCGGCACCGCGCGCGGTTGAGCCGCATGCGCGCGTCGATGCCCGGCGTCCACCAGGGGAACACGTCGATGCCGCGGCGCGGGTCCTCGTACACGTCCACCAGCCAGCGCGCGTCGCGTGGCCCCAGCGGCGTCAGCAGCGCGCCGGGATATTCGAAGGTGTGGCCGAAGCGCATGGACAGCGCGAAGCCCGACTCGCCGTAACTTCGCATGCGCAGCACCCGCCCCACGGCCTCCTGGAGCGACGCCAGCATGTGCACGTCCACGGGCCCGGCGTCTCCGGTGTGGAAGTAGCCGGTGGGGTCCCCTCCCTTCGAGGACGCGCGTCCCTCCGCCCAGGCGATGCCGAGCGCGTCACCCATGGCCCTCAGCGTGTCACAAAGGATGCGGTGGTAGCCGGGGCCCACTGCGGAGGTCTCCGCGGACACGGAGACGTGGGCGCCCGAGGTGGCCACCAACAAGACTTCGCCCGCCGCTGGGTGCAGCCGCAGCCGGAGCGCGGGGGCGCCCAGGGGGCCGGTGCCCAGGAAGGCGCTTTCGAGCAGCTCGCCGTGGTGCTCGTGGAACCACGACGACATCCGCTGGAGCCAGGGGATGGGGCCCTCGGGAGGGGAGAACAGGTGTTCGCTTCCCCGTCGCCTTCCGGCCAATGCCAACTTCACGCTCATCTCATCCCACCCCGCTTCTGAACCGTGGTTCAGGTTCTGTTCACTATTTCAGCGTGGCTCTCCTCGGAGGTGCCACCGACGGGCAGTGGCTGCCCGCTCGTCCTCAACGTGGTCACGCACGGCAGGCGTGGGTGCATCCATACGGCGGGCCGTGTGCGGGCAGCCCATCCGAAGTCCCAAGCATCCGTTCAGGCAGGGGGCCAGCTGCCAGGTGCCTTTTGGGGAGGGTGCCCCCAGGTTGGAGGAAAGGAGGCCGCCATGAGCAAGAAGGACGTGTTGCACATTCCACCTGAAGCCGTACCCACCGCGCCTGACCGGAATGCAGACACCGAGGACGAGCAGCGCTCGCCGCGCGGCAGTCCGCCCGCGCTGCAGCCGGAGGGTGGTCCCGCTGGCACGCCGGGGACGGGTGGCAGCCAACGCATCATCGAGCCGGTGAAGTCACCGCAGCCGAATCCGGGCTTCAGCGTGAGCTGAGTCCGTCGCTGATGACCCACAGGGCGATGCCCGCGGCACAGTCGCCGCGGGCATCGTCGTTTTCGCGGTCGTGTCTCGCGCCACAAAGGGCGATGCCCGCGGCACGGTCGCCGCGGGCATTGTCTTGCCGCCGTGAAGTGCGGGCCGGCTTAGCGCGTCGAATCCGTCTCCGGGAGCGGCGTGGGCGGCGTCATCCGGGTGTCCGGATCCATCATGCCGCTGCCGCCGGTGCCCGGCTCCAGCGTGGAGTCGTCATCGGCCTCCAGGTCCGCGGGGTCCGAGGTGTCGAGCGGCTCGACGTCACCCGCGCCGCCAGTGCCCGGCTCGCTGCTCATGTCCGGGTCCAGGTTCGGGTCCACTTCCGTGCCGGTGCCCGGGTTCAGCGTCGGGTCCGCGTTGGGGTCCATGCTGTTCGGGTCCACGGTCTCCGACTCCGGCGACAGGGCTGGGTCATCCATGCCCGTGCCGCCCGTACCAGGCGGTGTCGTGGTGTCCATGCTGGTGTCCGTACTGGTGCCGGTGTTCGGGTCACTCATCGTGCCCATGCCGCTGGTGTCCGTGGTGTCCGTCGTTTCTCGGGTCGCGCCCGAGTCGGACTTACAGGCGGTGCCGAAGGCGAGGGCACCGGCGGCGAGAGAGGCAAGGACGGCCTTCGTCTTGAGGAGCTTCGTCATGGTTCGTTCTCCGGTCGGTTTGTGTCTGGCTGCTGCTGGCCGGGAACGTGAGCAGCCGATGAGCGGTCTGCTAGAGGCCCCTCCCATGGCCGCCTGCTCTCCAGGCGGCGGTGGGAATGAAACGCGGGGACGGCTTGCCACGCGCGCAGTGTCCTTCAGTCGGCGCTGTTGGGGCCCACCAGCCGCGGGCGGTCGTCTCCCCGGTTGCCCTGCGCGCGCCTGCGGAGCGAGTCACGCCAGTTCGGCGTCAGCAGGGGACACTCCGCCAGCAGCGCGGCGTCCTCCGGCGCGTGGCCGTGCATGGCGTGGTGGGCGAAGGCGACGGTGAAGGCGGGGAAGGGCCGCTCGAGCAGCGCCACCGCGTCGCCTTCCTGGACGGGCCCTTCCTCCAGCACGCGGTAGTACCAGCCGGTGCGGCCGGTCTGCTGGAGCAGCAGCGACAGGTCGCGCTGTCCCCAGCGGCGCGCGGGCTTCCAGCAGGGCTGGCGAGGCTGGGACACCTGCACGCGTGCGCCGCCCACGCGCAGCACGTCTCCGATGCAGACGTCCGCCTCCGTGCCCTGGGAGAACACCCAGTTCTCACCGAAGGCACCAGGGCCGACGTCGTCTCGCGCCAGGCGTTCGCGCCAGAAGTCGTAGTGCGTGACGGGGTAGGCGAGGACCGCCTTCTCCGGACCGCCATGGACCTTGCGGTCCGCCTGGCCATCTCCGGCGAGCCCCATGCGCGACAGCCACACCGGGCCTGTCACCGGCTCCTTGAAGATGGCGCTGGTCCAGGGCCGCTCCAGCGGCGAGGTGGCACCGGCCACGCCCAGCTCCCGGGGCAGGCCCACTCGCAGCGACAGCAGGCGCGTCACGAGGGTCTCCATGCCCGCGGGACAAAGCAGGCGCGGACGCACCTGTCCAGCATGGCAACGCCCCATGGGCGGCACCGCGACGTTCGCGGTGCCGAATGGGGCGCGGCATCAGGACGCCAGGGCGGAGGCTAGTAGCTGGTGCCCGCGTCGTTCAGGGCGCCCGAGGGCGCGGGGACGGTGTTGGACGTCCCGGGCGGCGTGGTGTCCAGGCCGGGCGTCGTGACGCTGGGGCTCGGGAGCGTGCCCATGCCGGAGCCGCCCGTGCCCGCGTCCGTGGCGTAGGGCGCGGTGCCCGGGACGGTGGACGTGCTGCCCTGCGAGCCCGTGTCATAGGGCGTCGTGGTGCCGGAGCCGCCCGTGCCCGGCGTCGTCGTGGACGTGCCCGGCGGCAGGGTGTTGGGGTTCGTCGCCGGTGGCAACGTGTTGGGGTTCGTGTTCGTGGAGCCCGTCTGCGGTGTGGTGCTGGCGCCGCCGGTGCTCGGCGAGGTGTTGCCCGGCGCGGTGCCCGGCGTCACCGTCTGTCCGGTGGACGGGTCCACCTGCGCCACCTGCACCGGCGCCTCCGTCGCGCTACACGCGGTTCCCAGCGCCAGGGTGCCCGCCAGTGCTCCGGCCCACATCCAACCCCGCTTCATCTGCTTCGCCATGTTGCTCCCTCCTTCGTGGGTGTGTGTGTTTCAGCTTGCGTGCGTGGGCTCGCCGCGCCCCGAGTGACGCGGCGGCTCCGATTTCTGTGCTTCCTTTCGGGCGGGATGGCGCTTCAGCCTGCGCTCCGACAGCACCAGCAGCAGGGCCGGGAATGCCACCAGCATGATGAGGAGGTTGGTGGCGAAGCCCAGATTGGCAAGTGCGCCAATGGAGTTGAGGCCCGGGTGGTCAGCGAGGAAGAGCGCGCCGAAGCCCATCGCGCTGGTCAGCAAGCCGCCGCAGATGGCCTTCCCCGTCTCCGAATACACCGACACGAAGTCATGGCCCGGTGACGACAGTCGCGTCAGCAGGTGCACCCCCGCGTCCACCGTCGTTCCGATGAGAATCGGGATGACGAGGATGTTGAGGTAGTTGAACTCCAGCCCCAGCAGCGGCATCAGCCCCAGCAGCGCCACCAATGACACCACGGTGGGCGCCATGCACAGCAGCGCGATGCGCAGGCCGCCCAGCGTCAGCCACATGGCCAGCAGCACCGCCAGCGTGGTGCCTCCGAGGATGCGCGGCGCCTCGTGCGTCACCATGTCCAGGATGTCCGCCAGCACCATGGACTCGCCGGCCGCGGAGACGCGCGAGCCATCCGGTGTCCCCGCGCCGCGAACCTCCCGCGCCAGCGTGCGCACCGCCGTGCCGTCCGACTGGTCCACGGCAGGGTAGACCATGACGAAGCTCCCCGGCGTGCCCTGCCGGCCCAGGAATTGTTGCTGGACGCTCGGCGGCAGGTCGTCACGGGTGAAGGGCGGTGAGGCCGCCTGCCTGCGCAGCGACGCCACCTGCGCCCGTTGCCGGGCCTCCAGCCGGTCGTCCGGGACGTGCTCCAGCAGCCGCGAGATGTCCTGGAGGACGCGCTGCTTGCGCGGCTGGTCCTCGGGCACCAGCGAGGACAGCGAGGCCACGAAGTCGATGGTGGAGTCCTTGCCCCGCTCGCGTTGCCGCGCGTGGAGCCGCTCCACCATCGCCTGTTCCTCCTCGGGCGATTGGGTGAGCACCACCACCGGGCTCTGCGAATAGCCGATGAGCCGGTTGACCTCGCGGTCCAGCGTGAAGGACGGCAGGTCCTGGTCCTCCAGCGAGCCGAAGTCGAAGTCGAAGCGCACGCGCCCCGTCTGGCTCAGCAGCCCCAGCAGCAGCACGGCGGACACGGCGGTGACGACGTGCCGGCGGCGCAGCAGCAGCTGGCCCATGGGAGAGCGCGTGGTGGTGACGGAGGCGCGCCGAGGCGTCCACCCCCAGCGCGAGGCCAGGCCCAGCAGCGCGGGCAGCACCAACACGTAAGCGGCGATGAGCACCACCATGCCCACGCCCGCGATGACGCCGAACTCGCGGAACGCGCGGAAGCGCGAGGTGCCCAGCACGAAGAAGGTGAGCGCCGCCACCAACGCGGAGACGAGCGCCGCGCCGCCGGTGTGGGTGAAGGACGCGCGCGTGGAGGACTCGGAGGTGTGGCCTTCGCCGCGCAGGTGCAGGTAGCGCCCCAGCAGGTGGATGCCGTGCTCCAGGCCCAGGCCGCCGAGGATGGCGCCCAAGAAGCCCGTCAGGAGGTTGACCTCGCCGTAGACGAGCGCCACCAGGCCGTACGTCCACGCCAGGCCCGCGCCCACGGGCGTCAGCACCAGCCCCACCGCCAGCGCGCTGCGGAAGTGGAAGAGGAGGTAGAGCAGCATCAGCGTGGTGGCCACCGCCGAGGCCACGCCGATGTCGCGCGCAATCTGCTGCTGCTGGTCCAGCTTCTTCTGGAAGGTGCCGGTGATGCCCACCTTGAAGCCGGCCCCGTACTTCGACAGGTCCTGCGCGGCGAGCAGCCCGCGCACCTCGTCCGTCACCCTGCGCGAGAAGCCCAGGTCCGCGGACGTGGTGTCCGGCTTGGCCAGGAGCACGACGCGGCGCTGCTGCTCATCCAGGTAGTAGTCACCCTCGTGGGTGGACAGCCGCTGGCCGGCGCCTCCCGCGTACTTCGCCTCCAGGTCGGAGAAGTCCAGGGACGGCGGCTCCTCCTCCACCAGCGGCACGTAGAGCGGGTTGGCCTGCTGCTGTTCCCATTGGAGCCGCGCCTCCAGGCGGCGGTGCACCTCCCGCAGGTCCTCTTCCGACAGGAAGTACAGGGCCCGGTCGCGGAAGAAGGCGCCGGGGCGCTGCGACTCGACGAAGCGGATGCCGGGCAGGGCCTCCAGCTTGGGGGCCAGGTCATTCGCGAAGCGCTTCAGGGACTCGGGGTCCGCGCCCTCGCCCACCACCGCCACCCAGCCGAGCGCGCCGAAGCGGCGCTCCAGCTCCCGCAAATCTTGCACGCTCTCGAAGGAGGACGGCAGCAGGTCCACCAGGTTGGCGTTGAGGTGCAGGCCGCGCGCGAAGAAGCCACCCACGGCGGCCAGCACCAGCGCCAGCAGCAGCGCCACCACCGGACGCCGGTGGTTGTGCGCGGCCATCGCGCCCAGCGCGCGCTCCACGCGCCCCATCCACCGCGGCTCGCCCGGAGGCGTCGTGTCGTTCGGATGCGGTCCCATCATCGGCCCGCGGCCACCACCCGCGGCCCCGGCCCTCCCGGTCGCGCGGAGGGCGGAGCGGCTTCCCCTCCCTCGTGTGCTCGCACGCGCGAGCCCGTGTCGCCGGGGAACGTGACCATGGCGGGGGTGCGATGCAGGCGCCCACGTCTGCTTGTCTGCCCACCAGGGAGGGACAGCCAACAGCGCGCATGGCGTCCATTCAACCCGTCGCATCCCCCCGGGCGACGGCATGTCAGGGAGCACAAGCAGGCGAGCATTCGCTCGAAGGGCGCGCTACATGAGACAAGTGATTCGTAGCCTTACTTTCCGCCTCACGGCATAAACGCGTTGACTCTCCCGTTAGCGCGTGCCCAAGGTGTCCGGCGATTCGGCCAGTCAACAGATGCAGGTGTCGAAAGCATGAGTGAGAAGCGTTGGTCGGAGCGGTTCGAGGGCGCCATGGGCCGCCTGGCGGTGCGGAACCACCGGAAGCCCTTCCAGGCGCTGCTCCTGGCCCTGGTGCTCACCGTGCTCGGCGCGTACTTCGCCAAAACGCTGACGCTCAACGCGGACTTCGTGGGGCTGCTGCCGAAGAACTTCCCCAGCGTTCAGGACATCGAAAAGCTGCGCAAGCGCTTCGGTGGCCAGGGCAACGTGGTGGTGGTGGGGATGGGGGCGGACCCCGAGGTGCTCAAGCGCTTCGCGGACGACCTGGCGCCGAAGCTCGGGGAGCTGTCGGAGATTCGCTACGTCTCCCACCAGCGGCCCCGGGCCTTCTTCGACGAGCACTCGCTCTACTACGTGGACGTCGAGGACCTGGAGACCATCCAGGAGCGCATCGACGCGCGCATCCTCTGGGAGAAGCAGCAGGCCAATCCGCTCTTCGTCTCGCTGGTGGAGGAGGACCCGCCGTCAGTGGACTTCGCTGACATCGAGCAGAAGTACACCGGCCGCGCCAACCAGCGCCTCTCCGGCCAGGGCGACCTCTATTACATCAACCCCACCGAGCGCATGGTGGTGCTGATGGCGAAGCCCCGGGGCAGCGCCGCGGACCTGAACTACTCGAAGAAGGTCGTGGGCCAGGTGGAGGACTTCCTGGCGACGCAGGACCTGTCGAAGTACGGGCCCGGCTTCAAGACGGCGGTGACGGGCACCTTCAAGAAGAAGATTGATCAGCAGCGCGTCATCGTCGGGGACCTGGCGAGCGCGTCCACGTTGGCCCTGGTGCTGCTGCTGGCGTACCTGGCCTTCCACTTCCGCAGCGCGCTGTCGGTGGGCCTCACCATGGCGCCGGTGATGGCGGGCCTGGGGTGGACGTACGGCTTCGTGGGGCTGGCCTACGGGCAGGTGAACCTCCTGACGGGCTTCCTGGCGGCGGTGCTGGGCGGCCTGGGCGTGGAGCACGGCATCCACCTGCTGGGGCGCTACACGACGCTGCGCTCGGAGGGGATGAACTCCGAGGAGGCGGTGGAGGAGTCCTTCCGGCACACCGGCTTCTCCGCGCTCATCGCGGCGCTGGTGGCGGCGCTCACCTTCCTCAGCCTGGCCATGTCGGAGTTCAGGGCGTTCCGCGAGTTCGGCATCATCGCCGCGGTGGGCATGCTGGTGAGCATCTTCTCCTACGTGCTGCTGCTGCCCGCGATGCTGGGGCTGGCCACGCGCCTGGGCTGGGCGCCGCGGGTGCAGCAAGCGGAGGCGGCCGGGCCGCTGAGCCTGCTGGCCCGCTGGCTGCCGCGCTCCTACCGGGGCGTGGGCCTCGTGGTGGGCGTGGGCGTGCTGGCGCTGGTGTCCCAGGCGCACCGCATCTCGTTCAACTACGACTCGCGCACGCTGGAGGACTACAAGCAGGCGTCGGCGGTGCTGGACCAGAAGGTGAACGACATCCTGGGCTACTCGCAGACGCCGGTGGTGGTGCTCACCGACTCGCAGGAGATGGAGCGCGAGGTGGTGCGCCAGCTGGAGGCGCGCAAGGCGGCGCGGGGCAAGGACTCCACCATCGACTTCGTGGGCGCGCTGGATGACCTGGTCCCCAAGCGGCAGGACGAGAAGCAGGCCATCCTGCAAGCCATCTCCACGAAGCTGGAGAAGCTGGACCCGGAGCGGCTGCCGGAGGACACGCGCAACACGCTGGTGCGCGCGCTGAACATGGCGAAGGCGAAGCCCTTCACCCAGGAGGCCCTGCCCACCAGCGTGCGACACCAGTTCGAGAGCCTGGATGGCAGCACGGGCGGCGTGGTGCTGGTGTACGCCGGTGGCGTCAGCCTGTCGGACGGCGAAGGCACGCGGAAGTTCGCCAAGGAAGTGCGTGGCCTGCAGATGCCGGACGGCAGCCAGGTGTCGGCGGCGGGCGAGGCGCTCATCCTGGCGGACATCCTGGACATGGTGTCGCGCGAGGGACCGCGCATCCTGGCGGCGGCGGTGCTGAGCGTGCTGGTGGCCATGTGGCTGACGCTGGGCAAGCTGCGCACCGCGCTCATCTGCATGTTGCCCACGCTGCTGTCCGTCATCGGCCTGGTGGGGCTGATGTCGCTGCTGGGGCTGCAGTTCAACTACCTCAACATCATGGTGCTGCCGGTGCTGGTGGGCACCACGGTGGACGCGGGCGTGCACCTGGTGCAGCGGCTGGGCGAGCGCGGCGCGGACTTCGTCTCCGTGTACGCGGAGACGGGCCGGGCGATTACGGGCGGCCTGCTGACGAGCGCCATCGGCTTCGTCGCGCTCATCCTGGCGAAGCACCCGGGCCTCAACTCCATCGGGGACCTGGCCAACCTGGGCTTCGGCATCAACCTGGTCATCGTGCTGCTGGGCTTCCCGTCGCTGCTGCTGATGGTGGAGCGCTGGCGCCGCAAGCACAGCACGTCTCCGGATGAGCAGACCGAGCAGCCCGCGCCGGAGGCGTGAAGGCAGACGCCGTTGGCCCTGTGCGCCCGCGCTCGATATGACAGGGGGCCGGGCCGAGTAGGCCCTCAACCCTTCATCAAGGTGGCGTGATGAGCCGGATGCGGAGCGCGGGTCGGTGGTGGCTGCTGATGGGACTCCTCGGGGCCGCGACCCTGGCGGGGTGTCGTCACTCGGGCGAGCGCGAGGAGAAGGCGGGTGATACCCGCTGCCCGGAGTCACGCGAGCTCACCTGTCTGGGCGGGACGAACTGCACCATGGACCGCGAGCGCGGCTGCCAGACGTGCCAGTGCAGGAGCCAGAACGTGCTCGAGCCCACCGACTACCGGCGGCCGGAGGCGATGACGCCGGAGCGGCGTCAGTAGGTCGTCACGGTGGGCCGCCCGCGCGCGGGCCGTGCCAGCAGCCGAGCACGGGATAGTCCGCGGGGCGCAGGAGGAGGCGCCACGCGCTCCCTTCGCGGAAGAGCAGCCCGGTGACCGCCTGCCCCTTGAGCCCCACGCGGACCAGGTACTGCGTGTCGCCGCCGACTCGCAGCGAGGCGACGAGGTCCGTGCTGGCCTCGCCGTAGTCCGCGAAGCTGACAACGAGGGGCCGCCGGTCCACGTAGAGCAATGAGGCGGCGGGGGAGTCAGCTGGCGCGAAAGGTGTCGGGCCCGGGAAGCACTCCAGCCGGGTGAAGGGGCCCTGCCGCTCCTGGGTGCAGGTGTCCAGCGGGACGCGTGTGTTCTCGCTCTGGCCGTCGCGGCTGGACTCCAGCGTCACGTGCCCCTCGGGCGAGGTCCTCCACCGGTAGCCAGGGACGGGAAGGCCCTCGGGCGTGAAGGGGTCGGCGCCTTCGTCCACGGGACGCTCGAAGGTGTCAGAGGTCCACTGCCCGGGGACAGGGCGCTCCGGCGCCGTCCTGGGCGCGGGCAGGCTCACCGTGCCGGTGACGGTGCCCGCCAGGGCCACGAGGTGCTCACCGAGGTCCGGCGTCCCTTCCGCCTGTGTGTAGACGCCCACGGTGTGGCAGACCGGCGGCAGGCCCGCGTCCTCTTCGCCCGTGCACACGGCCTCCGTCCGCTGGAAGCGCGCCACCGCCAGGCCCCGCGTGCCGACGAGCGTCATGACCTGGAGCCGTGAGGCCACGTCCTCCGGCGCCTGCTCGCCCAGGATGACGCGGGTGGTGCGGCCGGAGACCGCTTCAAGCTGATACGGCGCGGTCCACCGCTCCTCGGCGGCGGCCCCGAACGAGGCCAACGTGACTCCCAGCACCATGGCGTAGCGCATGACATCCTCCTGATGCTGGCTGGGATAGCAATGCGTGTACCAGGGCCTGGCGGCTCGGACCGCGGCCGGCCAGCCACACCCTGGCCTCGGGCCGCCCACCGTGGCGCCCTTCGAGGGTGTGCCGCCGCGAACGCGCGAATCCGCCGATTCGGCGTGAAGCCGCGCCCTCCCGAGTCCGGGAGCCGCCGGTTAGCACTTCTCCATGACGAAGCGGGCGGCATGGACGACGCGCCGTGAGGCCCTGGCGCTGGCCGGGCTGGGATTGGCCGGTGCCGCGCTGCCCCTGGGCTGCAGACACGCGATGGACGCGACGAGGACGGACGACATGGAGCGCAAGGACGTGGTGGACGTGGTGGTGGTAGGTGGTGGCCCGGGTGGCTTGAGCGCGGCGCTGGCGCTGGGGCGTGGCCGCAAGAAGGTCCTGGTATGCGACGCGGGGACGCCCCGGAACGCGATGGCCGAGGAGGTGCACACCTACCTCACGCGGGATGGCATCCCGCCCCGGGAGTTCCGGCGTGTCGCCTGGGAGCAGCTGCGCCCCTACGACGTGGCGCTGCGCGAGGCGCGGGTGCTGGACGTCGAGCGCGCCGGGGCGGTGTTCCGCGTGGCGCTCGAAGGGGGCGACGTGGTGGAGGCGCGCCGGGTGCTGCTGGCCACGGGGATGGTGGACGTGATGCGCGAGCTGCCCGGCTACGGCGACCTGTGGGGCAAGGCCATCTTCCAGTGCCCGTACTGCCATGGCTGGGAGATTCAGGACCGGGCCTGGGGTGTGCTGGCCGCGAACGAGATGACGCTCGACTTCGCGGTGATGTTGACGGGGTGGACCCGCGACCTGGTGGTGTTCGCGCTGGACGGCTTCGAGGTGCCCGCCGACAAGCGCGCGCTGCTGGAGAAGGCGGGGGTCCGGCTGGAGACGCGGCGCATTCGTGGCCTCATCTCGGCTGGGGAGAAGCTGGAGGCGGTGGAGCTGGAGGACGGCGCCCGGGTGCCTCGGGAGTTTCTCTTCGACCGTCCCGCCCAGCGGCAGTCGCCGCTCGTGCTGCGGCTGGGGCTGGAGCTGGACGAGGACGGCTTCGTGAAGCTGAAGGGACCGGGCGAGACGTCGGTGCCGGGCATCTACGCGGCGGGGGACCTCGGCACCCGGATGCAGGCGGCCATCGCGGCCGCGTCCGCGGGGATGATGGCGGCGGGCATGGTGAATCATGCGCTGAACCTGGAACGGGCGGGCGCCGCGCATGGACCTGCTCAGGGTTGAGCCCGGGCGCTTCGCTCGCTACGAAGGGGCGATGCCGTCCGAGCCACAAGCGCCGTCCTGTGGGCCCGATTCGTCGTCGTCGCGCCTGGACTTCGAACAGGGGCGGCTGCCGATATGGGCGGGGCGCCTTCATGGCCATCACCGGGCCGGGCGCGCCACCTCCGTGCACGCCTACGCTGTCGTGATGTTGGTGACGCGAGGCGAGTCGAAGATGCGGCACGCGGGGGACCTGGTGGTCAGGGCGGGAGACGTCCACCTGATTCCGCCCGGGGACGCGCACGGGGCCGGCGCCTCGAACGCGGAAGGGTGGGGCGTGGCCTTCCATCCGGACGCCCTGGGCGAGGACGGTGGGGGCGCGAGTCGCCTGGGGCCGTTGCTGCGGGTGCGCCAGGGCTGTCACCCCGTGCTGCGGCCCTCGGTGCCGCAGCGCCGGCGGCTGACGCGGTGGATGCGGCTGCTGTCGGAGGAGGTGGCGCGCGACGAGCCCGGGCACGAGGAGGCCGCGCGCTCCCTGCTGCGGCTGGTCCTCATCGAGCTGGAGCGCATGACGGCCCAGACGGGCGCGAGCGAGCCGCCCTCCCTGGGCTTGAGCCGCAAGGCGCTCACGTACATCGAGACGCACTGCCTGGAGCCGCTGTCGCTCGCGCAGGTGGCGAAGGCGCTGGGGCGCTCCTCCGCGCACGTCGCGGGCGTGGTGCGGCAGGAGACGGGCCGCACGGTGGGCGAGTGGATTCTGGAGTGCCGGATGGCGGAGGCACGCCGCCGCCTGCGTGGCACGGATGAACGCGTGGACATCATCGCGGAGCGCGTGGGCTACGCGGACGTGACGCACTTCATCCGCCAGTTCCGCCGCGTCCACGGGGTGACGCCGGCCGCGTGGCGGCGCAAGGCGACGGCAGGGGCCCCATGAGCTGTCCCCGCCGAAAGTCACGGAGGGGGATGCCGGGACGTGCGGGGGTGAAGTAAGGGTTCTCCCTGGGCCCGGAGCCGAGGGAGAGCCATGAAGAAGGCGCTGGTCATCGTCGTTGGCGCAGCCGTGCTGCTGCTCGTGTTCATGTTCGTCGCCGGCGAGCAGCCGCCGGGGCAGCCGGGCGCCAGCGGTGGTGAGGGTGGACGCCAGCTGGACCTGTCGGGCTTCGACCCGGCGCGTGTCTCCGGCCTGGAGCTCTCGGGGGGCCGCCGCGCCACGCTGCGGCGGGACGGCGGTGGGTGGACGGTCGCGGACCCGGGCTCGCCGGAGCGCCGCTACCTGGCGGACGAGGCGATGGTGAAGGGCGCGCTGGAGTCCCTGGCCCGGGCGGCGGGCGCGAAGTTCGTCGGCGGCAACGCAGACCGGCTGAACGACTTCTGGCTGGATGACGCGCGCGGGCTGAAGGTCCGCATCCTCCAGGAGGGCCGCCCTCCGCTGGAGCTGGTGCTCGGGAAGGATGGGGCGTCGAACGGTGGGACCTACGTGCGCAAGGCGGCCAACGCGGACGTCTTCGAGCACCCCACGCGGCTGGGCTGGTTGTGGCGCCGGCGCGTCATGGACTGGCGTGACGCGCGGTTGGTGCGGGGGGCGCCCGAGGACTTCACGCAGCTGGTGTTTCGTGTCGGGGACGACGCGCCGGTGACGGTGACGTCGAGTGGCGCGGCGGGCGGCTGGCGGCTCGCGGAGGGGACGCAGGTGCCGGAGGGCTTCCGGTTCAGCGCGCGCGCGGCCGACCAGGTCGTGCGGGACTTGTTGGAGGTCGAGGCGCAGGACGTGCTCGCGGGGGAGGCCGCCGCGGCGGCGAAGGCCGCGCTCGCCCAGGCGCATGACACGGTGGAGGCGCGCCTGAAGGATGGGAAGACGGTGGTGCTGCGGCTGGGCCGCGCGGCGGAGGCCCAGGACACCGTCTTCGTCCAGTTGGAGGGAGATGCGCGGGTGTACGAGGTGTCCGCGGTGTCGGCGGCGCAGGTGCGCAAGCGGCTGGTGGACTTCCGTGACCTGCTCCTGCTGCGGTTCGCGTTGGAGCAGGTGAACCAGGTGCGCATCCAGACCGGTGACACGACGGTGGTGGTGGCGAAGGACGCGCGGGGCTGGGTGCTGCGTGAGCCCCAGTCGCCGCCGGAGTCCTTCCGGTTCGACGCGTCACAGGTGGAGGCGCGGCTCGTCTGGCTCCAGCGGCTCGAGGCCTCTCGCCTCGTCGATGGAGCGGTGCAGGACGCGCAGGCGGGCCTGTCTCCGCCCGTGGCCTCCGTGGAGGTGCGCGAGGAGGGCGGCGCCGTGCAGACGCTGTGGCTCGGGAACGAGGTTCCGGACGCGCCGGAGGGCTCCCAGGAGGTGTACGCCCGAGGCTCGCGTGACGGCTTCACCTATGCCGTGGAGGACAGGGTGCGCGCCTGGGTGTCGCGGGGCCTCGCGCTCTTCAGTGGGCCGTAGGCCCCACTGCGGGCTGCCTTCGAGGCGCTGCGCGCTCAATGTGTGGCAATCTCCCTATTGATGGAGGCTCTGAGGAAGAGCCTTCCGTGACGGATGATATCCGTGGTGAGTAGGCCGGAACTTGGGCTGGCAGCGACCGCGGTCGAACTTGAGGACGACGCAGATGAAACCAGTCGGCTTCTTCATCCTCATGAGCCTTATGAGTGGATGCCTGCACCTGCGGTCCAGGACGCCAGTCGCGCCGCCCGAGGTCTCCGCCGGCATCCAGTTCCCGGAGTGGACGAAGGAAGCCTCATCCACCGTGGATGGCACTCAGTTGAAGGCGCTCCAACTCGCGATGGAGGACTTCCTGCCCCCCGGAACGAGGCCCCCCAGGAACGCGGATGCCATGACGCAGTGTCTCCATCGCATCGAGACATATGACGCCTGGCTCCAGCGGGGCGAGAAGATGACCTTCGTCCACTTCACGCCCAGGGAGCAGGAACGCTGTGGCTTGCAGCCGGAAGTCATGGACCCCGGCGCGAGCTATGCCATCAGTGATGACGGCGTCATCTTGACGCGGGACTGAGCCGGGCGCGGCCTATGCCGCCCGCTCGGCCGCCCGCGCCTGCCACGCGGCGACGAAGTCCGCGAGCCCGTTCAGCTGCCGGTCATTCAGCGTGGACTGCCACCGCGCCTGCCGCAGCTCGCGGTACGCGGCCGGGGCCTCCCAGCCACGCGCCACCATCACCGCCAGCCCCACCAGCGGGCCCCGGCCCACGCCGTGCTCACAGTGGGTGTACAGCGTGCCGCCCTGCTCCAGCCGGGGCAGGGCCCACTCCACGCCCCGCATCACCTGCTCCACCGACGGCGGATAGCGGTCCGTCACCGGCAGGTTCAGCAGCTCGATGCCCAGCGCCTTCAACGCCTCCGCGTCGTCACAGCGCTCACCCCGCACGTCAATCACCGCGGTGATGCCGCGCGCCTTCAGCTCCGCGTACCGCGAGCGAGGCACCGCGCCACCCACGTACAGCCAGTCATTCACCCGCGACACGTTCAGCCCGCGCCCCGGCAGCTTCGTGGTCCACTCCACGCAGCGCGCCACCGAGCGCAGCACCTGCTTGCGCACCCAGCCGCGCACACCCGGCACGTGGTGCACCTCCCGCAGCAGCGCGAGGCTCACAGGTCGCCCTCGAGCGTCACTTCCATCAGCCCCGTCACCGGCGCCTTGCCCTCGCGCTCCAGCACCGCCCGGTGCAGGTACGTCACCGGCGAGCCCACCACCGTGCGCACCAGCCCGCCCAGCACCGCGCCCAGGTCCTCCACCGGCGCGCTGCGCTGCAGCAGCGACGTGGAGCGCAGCACCATGGCGGAGGCGCCATCCGCGAACAGCTCCACCTTCCACGAGCTGCGCTCCTTCACGCCTTCCCGCGCCAGCGTGAAGTGCTCCAGCGAGCGGGCCTTGGCGCCTTCCTCCCACGCGTACACGGGGCCGTATTCACCGTCCTGGCCCTCACGCGCCAGCAGCACCAGCTTCTCGCCGCCGCGCAGCGCCCGGAAGCGCACCCACCGCTTCGCCAGCTTCGCCGGCGCGATGGTGGAGCGCGTGTGGTCCGCGTACCCGCCACCCGTGTAGACGACGTCCTCGCCCTTGGGCCGCCGCACCGTCGCCTTCAGCGCGCTGAAGGCCAGCGTCACCTCGTGGTGGTAGCGGTTCTTGCCCACCTCCACCTCCGTGCCTTCCTGGCCCTGGGGCGTCATGGGCGCGGCGTACTCCAGCAGCACCCGCCCGCCCTCCAGCGGGACCTCCACGCGCGTGGTCCCCTCCGCCGAGCGGGCCGAGCACGGCCCCATCTTCAGCGTCGACGTCTTGGCGTCATGGCTCCAGTCGCGCGCCTTGACCTTCGTCTGGGCGGACCAGGCCTTCTGTCCTGGCGTGAGCACCGTGGTCCGGCACAGGCCGATGCGCGAGCCGGGACCGATGTTCGTCACCGTCAACTGCACGAAGATGAAGGTGCCGCCGTCCAGGTCGCCGATGAAGGTGAAGTTCTCCCCGTAGTTGTCACTGGGGGACACCTTCGGCTCCAGCACTGCGCCCGCCGCCGCCACCGAGGGCAGCACGAGCGCGGTGGCCACCGCCAGGCCCTTCAGCACCTGGAAGCGCCCTTCAGGCCGCATGGGGACGCTGCTCCATGAGCGGGTCCTCGGCAGCCGCCGCCTCATTGTTGAAGACGTAGTCACGCTGCAGCGGCAGGTTCCACGCGAAGTACACCACGCCGCGCACCAGCCACCACCCCAGCGCATAGGCCAGCTGCGGGTGCAGCGTCAGCAGCGCCACGCCGCCCGCGTTGAGCAGCGCGCTGGTGCCGCTCACCACGGAGTAGCGCGCCAGCTGCCGCCCCACCGCGCCGGTGCTCTTGAAGGTGAGCACCCGGTTGATGGAGTAGTTCACCACCGCGCCCAGACCGCAGCCCAGCACCGTGGCCCAGGCGGGCAGCATGCCCACCCACTCCACCAACGCCAGCACCAGCGCGAAGTCCACCGCCGTGGCCAGCGCGCCCGCCAGGGCGTTGAGGCCGATGATGGCCTTGCCAGAGCGCGCCTCCTGACGCTGGGGCGCCAGCGCCTTCACCAGGTTGCGGAAGCGGGAGAGCGCCGTGACGTTGCTCATGACGGCGACGAACACCAGCCCCACCACCGCCAGCCAGTGCATGGGGTGCTTCTCCTCGGGCCAGAAGACGGCCTCCAGGATGGGCGACAGCGCCGTGCCCGCGCCCATGAAGAGCACCCGCTCCAGCCGCTGCATGGCGCCGTCGCGCACGCTGACGCCCAGGCCCTCACCCTTGGCGCGCACGTAGGGCACCAGCGAGGAGCCGAGCAGCGCCATCAGCGCGGGCAGCAACACCCAGGTGTCCCGGTAGTACCAGGCCAGGCCCATGAGCATCGCCGAGTCCACGTACCGGTCCAGCACCGAGTCCAGCGCCGCGCCCGCGGGGTTGGCCTCCTTGCGCGTGCGGGCGATGCGCCCGTCCATGACGTCCAGGATGCCCGCGAACAGGAAGAGCCAGCCGCCCAGCGCGAAGCGGCCCGCCGCCACCGCCACGCCGGACGACACGCCCAAGAGGCCCGACAGCATGGACAGCGCGTTGGCCGGCAGGCCCGAGCGCAGAATCACCGCCCACAGCGGCTGGATGATCCAGAAGAAGTAGTGCCGCAGGAAGAAGCCCACCAGCCCGGTGCTGCCGCGCTTGAGCGTCTCCTCGTCGCGGGGGATGCCCTTGAAGGCGCAGCGGATACAGAAGACGAGCAGCCCGCCCAGGAAGTAGGTGCACGCGACGATGGCCGGAGCCAGCGCCGTCCAGATGCGGGCGGACGGAGACAGGTTTCCGGTCAACCACGCCATCAGGTTCTCAAGCACGGGTGTCTCCTCTTGTAGTCAACGACACGGCCCAGGGTGCGGAGGCCGTCACGCGGGCGTAGACGCTTTCGACCGCCAGAAATGCAACCGCCGCCACACCCAGGCCCGCGAGCACGTCCAGGATGTAGTGGTGCGTCAGGTATACGGCGGAGAAGGCGACGAGCAACGCGAACAGCCCGGTGGCGATGCGCCAGGCCCAGCCGCGCGACCACACGAACATCATCACCAGGAACGGGTACGCCGCGTGCAAGGAAGGCATGGCCCCGAACACGTTGGTGCTGCGCGAGTAGAAGCCCGCGAAATAATGAATCCCCAGCAGCGCGTCGAAGCGGGCCGTGCCCGCGGGGTTGGGGGGCGCGGCCAGGTCTGCCGGTCCCGGGCCGTACTGGAGCACGTACCAGGGCGGCGCCGCGGGGTAGAGCACGTAGATGACGACGCCAATCGCGTTCGCCGCCAGGAAGCCCCAGCACAGCCGTTCGAAGAGCGAGTCCTTCTTCACGAAGAAGAAGAGGGCCAGGATGAAGACCTCGTACAGGTACGCCGCGTAGGCGAAGCCGCACAGCAGGTCCAAGGCCGGGGTGAAGCGCGTGGCCCACCATTCGGGCCAGTGGGTGCCGCCGGGCGCCGGGAACCACTGGCGCTCCAGCTCCCACAGGTCGCCCGTGTGGATGGGGCCCCGCAGGAACAGCCAGAGGCCCTGGCTGTCCAGCAGCATCCCGGTCAGCCACAGCGCGAGCCCACCGCGGAGGAAGCGCTGAAGGCGGGGGCCCGCCCAGGCCACCCCCAGAATCAGCGCGTCCGCCGCGACGTGGTCCCACCGCAGCCGGCCGGTGGCGTACACCAGCGTCAAGTGGCTCAACCCCAGGATGGTGCAGAGCCACGTGAGCGCGGTGACCCTATTTGGAGAGCGGGAGGTCATCTCCGTAGTAGTCGAGCCCGAGGTGGGTGATGGGGTCCTCGCCCGCGACGACGCGCAGCGTGTTCTTCAGCTTGGTGAGCTGGATGAAGAGGTCGTGCTCCACCGGCAGGCCCGGCTGCGCCATGGGGCTCTTGAAGTAGAAGGACATCCACTCCTGGATGCCGCGCCACTCCAGCCGCTTGGCCAGGTCCAGGAACAGCGCGATGTCCAGCACCAGCGGGGCCGCCAGGATGGAGTCGCGGCAGAGGAAGTTGACCTTGATCTGCATCGGATAGCCGAGCCATCCGGTGATGTCGATGTTGTCCCAACCCTCCTTCGCGTCGCCGCGGGGCGGGTAGTAGTGGATGGACACCTTGTGCGCGTACTTCTTGTACAGCTCCGGGTACAGGTCGGGCTGCAGGATGGTGTCCAGCACGCTCGACTTGGTGACTTCCTTGGCCTTGAAGGCCGCGGGGTCGTCCAGCACCTCGCCGTCACGGTTGCCCAGGATGTTGGTGGAGAACCAGCCGTCCAGACCCAGCATGCGGGCCTTGAGCGCGGGCGCGATGACCGTCTTCATCATCGTCTGGCCGCTCTTGAGGTCACGGCCGGCGACGGCCACCGCCTCCTGTTTGGCCAGCTCCTGGAGCGCCGGCGTGTCCACGCTGGCGTTGGGCGTGGCGTTCGCGAAGGGCACGCCCTCCTTGATGGCCGCGTAGGTGTAGAGCGCGGTGGGGTTGATGTCCGGGCTGTTCTCGTCCAGCGCCTTCTCGAAGGCGGCCAGCGTCTTGAAGGACTCGGGCAGCGGACGGAAGGTCTCCACGCTGCTGCACACCACCATCACGGCGCGCGTCGCGTTGAGCTCCTTCTTGAAGTCGCGGATGTCCTGGCGCAGCGCTTCGATGCTCTCGCGGTGCGTCTTGGTGGCCTTGATGTGGTTGGCTTCGATGCGGCGGACGAACTCCGCGTCGTGCACGCCCTGCTTCGGCTTGATGCCCTGGAGGAACGGCTTCACCTCCTCCAGGTGCTTGTCGCTGAGCACGCCCGAGCGCACGGCCACTTCGTACGCGTCCTCACGGATGATGTCCCAGGCGCCGAAGGCGATGTCCTTCAGCTCCGCCAGGGGAACCAGCTCGTTGAGCTTCACGGTGCGCCCGTCGGTGCGCTTCCCCAGGCGGGCGGTGCCCATCTGCGTGAGCGACCCAATGGGGTGACCCTTGCCCTGCCGCGCCAGCTCGACACCCGCCATCAGCGTGGTGGACACAGCGCCCAGACCCGGAATCAAGACCGCGAGTTTGCCGTCCGGCTTCGCGACCGACCTCTTGTTTTCCATCGTGATGTTCCTTCGTTAGACGTATTCGAGTCGGCCGTATGCGGGTCGGTACGATACCGGTCGTGCATGCGGAAAATCTCGAAAGCGGATGGTTGATACTCTAAAGCGTTCGTCACTTCAACGTCATGAGCGTGGCGGCTCTTACCACCCGAAGGCGTCGCACTCATGGATCAGCCCAGCCGGAGGTACAAGGCGAGGAGATCGACGCTGTCAGAGAAACACCAGGTCGTCAGAAGGACGACATCCACGGCACACTCCTCGGACAGGTCCGCCATGGGTTCATGGCGACCCACCCTGTGTAGAGGCTGAAGAAGGTGTGAGTGGGACGGGAGGGGGCGGAGCCGTCGCGAGGCGCCGTCCCTCCTTTTATATAGGCCCATTCCGGTGGACCCGGTCCGGCTCAGTGGGGCAGCGGGGCGTTGTCGTCCAGGTCGAGCTTCTGGTGGTCGCCCGGTGCGTAGGGCTGGCCGGTGAAGGCGGCCTTCACCATGCCAGCGAGCTGGACCATGCGACTGTTGGGCGTGTCCCAGTACTCGGCCTTCTCCACGCGGACGCAGAGCAGGGCGAGCTCGGGGTCGTCCAAGCCGTTGGGGAACCAGGCCTTGAGGGTGGGGTTCCACAGCTCGCGGGCCTTCTCCTTGTCGAGCACCAGTCGGCAACGGCCGCTCACGGAGACGTAGCGGTCCCGGGTCGGGTCCGAGTACGCGAGGTTGACGTGGTGGTCGTGCGTCACCTCGTCCACCTTGGGTGAATGCTCGCGGGTGAAGAACCAGAGCGCTCCGTCGAAGTCCCGCGCGTGGGTCCACATGGGGCGGCTGCGCAGGCTGCCGTCCGCTTCCACGGTGGTCATCATCGCGACCTTGATGCCCTTGATGAGGTCATCGAAGTGCTCGGTGACGTCTTGGGTGTCCTTCTTCTTCCTGGCCATCGCTGCCTCCCTTGGGAGCACAAGGTAGGCAGCGCGGAGGTCGGCGGGCACATGGCGGTAGGTTGGCCGCCGCCAGGGCAGGCGGGCGTGTGGTAGGTGGCCGAGCAGGAAAGCGAGGGTTCGGATGCTGAAGACGGAGTGGAACGAGTGGAGCCTCAAGGCGCTGCAGCTGGAGACGGCGGTGCTGGCGCTGGAGGAGATTGACCTGCCCGAGGAGATGCACGCGCTCCAGGAGGCGGCGGAGGAGAAGCTGCTGGCGCTGGCGCGCGCGTGGAAGGCCCGTCAGCCGCGGCGCGAGCCGCGCACGTGGGAGCGTCAGACGCTGCCCGACGGCGCGCCTCGCGACGCCGAGCTCAAGGACCTGGTGGAGGGCTTCAAGGAGGACGGCAAGTCGTGGACGCTGCTGCGCGCCACCAGCGACCTCAAGGAAGTGGTGGAGACGGTGGTGTCGGAGGGCCGCGCCTGCATGGCCGCGGGTGGCGAGTACTACCTGGGCCAGTGGGACGCGAAGGAGTCCGTGCTGGAGGTGGGCCGCGACGACGACGCGGACGAGCCCGGCACGGGCCTGGTGCTGGAGCCCACGGGTGAGCTCCAGTACACGCCGGACCCGGAGCTGTAGCCGCCGCTCAGCCCTCCAGCGCCTTCACGATGCGGGCGCGGAGCTTCTCGTCGGGCATCCGGCCGAAGCCCGCGCGCACGTTGTCGGCGGCGTGCGAGGGCTTGCGGGTGGCGGGCAGCGGGCAGTGCACCGCCGGGTGTCCCAGGATGAACTTGAGGAACACCTGGGCCCAGCTGGTGCAGTCGATGTCCGCGGCCCAGCCGGGCAGGAGCAGGCCACCCAGGGTCGCGGTGAGCACGTCGCGGCGGGACGGGGCACGGGAGGACATGGCGCGCGATGTTAGCGGCTGCGCTGAAGCGGACGGGTGACAGTTCCGCGCGGTGCCGGTGTTCCCTTGCGCGAGCGGGGCGGTGACGCCTCCCGATGATTCCTCCTGGCCCGGGTGCTCGCGCGACGCGGGCCGGGCCGCATTCAAAACAGTCCAGGGAAGGTCCAGGCGATGAATCGCAAGGTCTCGGTGTGCGCGGGGATGATGGCGGCGGTGGTGGCGTTCTCGGCTTCGGCCTCGGCCGAGGAGACGACGGAGACGGACGCGAACGAGGTGCACATCCCGTTCAGCCTCACCCTGGTGCCCGGCCTGAGCACGTCGGGCTTCCACACCGGCAACGTGGTCAACAACGTGTCCATCGGCCTGGTGGCGACGCACGCGAAGCGGGTGGACGGCCTGGCGATGTCGATTGCTGGCAACTGGGTCGGGGAAGGTGGACTGAGCGGCGCGCAGCTCGCGGTGGGCGCCAACCTGGCCCGGGGGCCGGTGACGGGCGCGCAGCTCTCCGTGGGCGCCAACGTGGCCGGCGCGGACCTGCTGGGCCTCCAGTCCACGGTGGGCGTCAACGTGGTGCGCGGGGATGCGGAAGGTGCGCAGCTCGCGGTGGGCGGCAACATCACGTCGGGCGCGGTGAATGGCGCGCAGCTGGGCGTGGGCGTCAACATCGCGGGGAAGGGCCTGTTGGGGGCGCAGCTGGGCGTGGGCGCCAACATCGCGGCGGGGCGGGTCCACGGCCTCCAGGCCTCCGCGGGCCTCAACGTGGCGGGGCAGATGACGGGGCTCCAGATGTCCTCGGGTGTCAGCTACGCGCGGAGCCTCTCCGGCGCCCAGCTCTCCATCATCAACGTGGGCGGCGAGGTGGACGGCGCGCAGGTGGGCATCATCAACATCGCCAGCAACGTGACGGGCGCGCAGGTGGGCATCCTCAACGTGGCCCGCGAGCTGGACGGCGAGGCGGTGGGCATCCTCAGCTTCGTCGGCGGCGGCCAGGCCCATGTGCAGGCCTGGGCCAGCGACGTGGCGCTCACCAACGTCGGCGTGAAGCTGGGCGGCCGTCACATCTACTCGCTGTTCACGGTGGGCTACAGCCCCTCCCTCAACGAGGACCGTCGTCGCTATGTCATGGGCGCGGGCCTGGGCGGCCACATCCCCGCGGGCCGCTTCTTCGTCGACATCGACGTGGTGGGCAGCACCGTCCACACGAAGCGGCTCTTCGACGACACGGACCATGTCCTGGGGCAGCTGCGGCTGATGGCGGGCTGGCAGGTGGCGCGGCACTTCGCGGTGTTCGGTGGCGTCAGCGCCAACACGCTCGTCACCTGGGATGACAGCGACCGCTGGAATGAGCTGGGCATCGGGCCGCAGTGGCGCCACGTCGCGGACGAGGGCCGCACCACCGTGCGCATGTGGCCGGGCCTGCTCGCGGGTGTCCAGATTTGAGGAGCCCCTCCATCTTCACCCCGGGCGCTCTGCTTTGGAGCGCACGCGCCAGGAGGTGAAGCATGGAAGGGAGCATGCGCGCGATGGTGCTGCGCGAGGTAGGGCAGCCCCTGCGTGAGACGCGGCTGCCCATTCCCCGTCCCGGCCCGGAGGAGCTGCTGCTCCGCGTGCGCGCCTGCGCGGTCTGCCGCACCGACCTGCACGTCGTGGACGGTGAGCTACCGAAGCCCAGGCTGCCGCTAATCCCCGGCCATGAAATCGTGGCCACGGTGGAGGCGGCGGGCGAGCGGGCGACGGCCATTCCCGTGGGCACGCGAGTGGGCGTCCCCTGGCTCGGCTGGAGCTGTGGCCGCTGCCGCTTCTGTCTCGCCGGACAGGAGAACCTCTGCGAGCAGGCCCGCTTCACCGGGTACCAGCTGGATGGGGGCTACGCGGAGTTCACGGTGGCCCACCAGCGCTTCTGCTTCCCCCTGCCGTCCGAGTACACCGACGTCCACGCCGCGCCGTTGATGTGCGCGGGCCTCATCGGCTTTCGCAGCCTCCGCATGGCGGGGAGGGAGCGGCGCCTGCTGGGCCTCTACGGCTTCGGCGCGGCGGCGCACCTGCTCATCCAGGTCATGCGCCATCAAGGCCGGCGCGTCTTCGCCTTCACCCGGCCGGGGGACGTGGAGGGCCAGCGGTTCGCGCGGGAGCTGGGCGCGGAGTGGGCGGGGGATTCGGACACCGTGCCTCCAGAGCGGCTGGACGCGGCCATCCTCTTCGCGCCCGTGGGCGCCCTGGTGCCCGCCGCGCTCCGGGCGGTGGACAAGGCCGGTGTGGTGGTGTGCGGTGGCATCCACATGAGCGACATCCCCTCGTTCCCCTACGCGCTGCTGTGGGAGGAGCGCGTGGTGCGTTCGGTGGCGAACCTCACCCGGGCGGATGCGCTGGACTTCCTCGCGCTCGCGCCCACGGTGCCGGTGCGCACACTGGTGCAGACCTTCCCACTGTCCGCCGCCAACGAGGCCCTCACCGCGCTGCGGCGGGGCCAGGTACAAGGCGCGGCGGTGCTCCAGGTGGCGGCCCGGGGTTGAGCGTGGCCCCGGGCCGGCCCACGCCCGCCTCCCAGGGGCGCTGGGGCAAATCGCCACGCAGGGACTGCGGCGGTGTCCCATTTCGCCGCAAACGCAGCGTGTGGCTTTCGTGGCGCTGATGGAATTTCGCGGACCTGGCGCGCTGGCCGCCCAAATGCATCGGACGGGAAGGCAACCCGATGCCCCCTTCTTGGGGGCACCACCACGCGAGGCGGACGATGAACCGAGCGCTGCAAATCACCTATCGGGGCATGGAGACGAGCGAGGCCCTGAGCGAGTACATCCGCGACCACGCCGGCAAGCTGGAGCAGTTCTACGACGGCATCGTGGGGTGCCACGTGGTGGTGGAGGAGCCGCACCGGCACAAGCAGCACGGCCGGCATTTCCACGTGCGTGTGGATGTGAGTGTGCCGGGAAGGAACATCGTCGCCACCCGGGACCCCCAGGCGCGCACCGGGCACGAGGATGCCTATCAAGCGGTGACGGACGCGTTCGACGCCGCCAGGCGCCAGCTCCAACACTACGCGGACGCGCTCCACACGCACCACCGGTGACGGTGTGCCTCGCGCGGCGCTTCATTCCCATTACAGACATCCAGCTGGGCGGTCGCGCGACGCACCTTCCGAACATTTGCCATTCAAACCCATGACAGGCCTGGGGTGCTGAGCGCTATCGTGGGGCTTGTCACGCCATGAAAGCCCAGCGCCTCCAGGTGCTGCGGGTCGACGCCGAGGCTCCCCACCTCGTCACCACCGCCGCCGTCCACTCGACAGCCTCACTTGCCAAGTTCGCCACGGCTCCGTGCGCGGGGCGCCTGCGTGGGTCGCGGGCGAGTCCGGGGGCTGAGCGATGAGGGGCCCCGTGGGCAAGCGTGGGTGGTGGGTGGTGTCCGGCGTCATCTGGCTCGGCGGCGTCGTGGCGGGCTCGCTGGCCATGGCTCGCTACTCCCTCACGCCCGGCGAGTCCCTGGCGGCGCCCGCGCGCTGGCCCGGGGATTCCACCGTGCCACGCGTGGAGGGCCGCCCCACGCTGGTGATGCTGGCGCACCCGCTCTGCCCCTGTACGCGCGCGAGCCTGGGCGAGCTCTCGTGGGTGATGGCGAAGGCGCGGGGGCGGCTGGACGCCTTCGTGCTCTTCCTCAAGCCCGAGGGCACCGGCAAGGATTGGGAGCAGGGCGAGCTGTGGCGCTCCGCGGCGGCGATTCCGGGCGTCACCGCGCTGCGCGACGAGGGCGGCGTCCAGGCGGAGCGCTTCGGCGCCGTCACCTCCGGTCAGGTGCTCTTCTACGACGCGGGCGGGACGCTGCGCTTCAGCGGCGGCATCACGCCGGCCCGGGGCCACGCGGGCGACAACGCCGGGCGCGCCGCGGTGGAGGCCCTGCTGGGGGACGCGCCGCCGGAGGCGCTGTCCGGACACGCCGTCTACGGCTGTGAGCTGGAAGACCCCCGCGGGAGCGCGCCATGAACCCGGCGCGGGATGAGACGTCCAGCCCGCCCCTGGCGCTCAAGGAGCGCGCCGCGCGGCTGTTTCGCGAACACCTGTCCGCGGTGCAGGTCCGCACGGATCGGCTCTTCGCGGGGCTGATGCTGGGCCAGTGGGTGGTGGGCATCGTCATCGCCCTGTTCGGTCCGCGGGGCAGCGGTGCGCAGCTCCAGGCGGCCGTGCTGGTGGGCACGCTGCTCAGCGCCTTCCCGATGCTGATGGCGCGCTGGCGCCCGGGCTCCACGCCCACCCGTCACGTGGTGGCCGTGTGCCAGGCGCTCTGGTCCTCGCTGCTCATCTATCTGACGGACGGCCGGGTGGAGACGCACTTCCACATCTTCGGCTCGCTGGCCTTCCTGGCGCTGTACCGCGACCCGTGGGTGCTGCTCACCGCGAGCATCACCACCGTCGTGGACCACGTGCTGCGCGGCACCCTGTGGTCGCACTCGCTCTACGGCGGTTTTCCGCCGGAGCTGTGGCGCTTCGTGGAGCACGCCTTCTGGGTGGCCTTCATCGACGTGGTGCTGGTGTATTCGTGCCGGGGCATGTTGCGCGAGCTGCGCGAGGTGGCGGTGCGCCGGGCGGAGCTGGAGCTGGCCCGCGAGCGTGAGTACGCGAAGGCGCGCGAGCTGGACCGCGCCCTGCGCGAGCTCAGCGGCTTCCAGGAGCACCTCATCCGCGTGGAGAAGCTGGCCGCGGTGGGACAGCTGGCCGCCAGCGTGGGGCACGAGCTGCGAAACCCGCTGGCCGCCGTGCGCAACTCCCACGCCTATCTCTCCCGGAAGCTCACGAAGGACCCGGCGGGGGCCGCGAATGACCCACGGGTGCCCCAGTTCCTGGGGCTGATGGAGCGCGAGCTGAACGCCTGCGCGAAAATCATCTCCGACCTGCTCGACTTCGCCCGCGAGCGTCCGCCCGCGCTCCAGCCGTGTCCGCTGCGTCCGTTGGTGGACGAGGCCATTGGCGTGGTGCCGCAGCGGGAAGGGGTGCGAATCGTCAATGACGTGCCGGAGTCGTTGCCGGTGCCACACCTGGACAAGGAGCAGTTCCGCCAGGTCCTGGTGAACCTGGTGCAGAACGCGGTGGAGGCCATGCCCGTGGGGCGCACGGGAGAGGTTTCAGTCGTGGCGGAAGGTGGAGACGCGAGCCCCTGGCGTGTCCGGGTCGTGGATGACGGCGCGGGGATTCCTCCGGAGGTGCTGCCCAAGATTTTCGAGCCGCTCTTCACCACGAAGACGCGTGGCACCGGCTTGGGGCTGGCCATTGTCGCCAACATGGTGCAACGTCATGGCGGCACAATCTCTGTGCGCAGCGAAGCGGAGCGGGGTAGTGAGTTCCTGATTGAGCTCCCCGCGGCAGCGGCGGCCCAGGCCGCATGATGGAGGACGTCGCAGTGGCCCCCGCGCGCATCCTGCTGGTCGACGACGAGGAGTCGCTTCGCATCACCTTGGCCGCGAACCTGGAGCTGGAGGGCCACACGGTCCTCGAGGCGGCCAATGGTGAGGAGGCCTTGCGCCTCCTGGAGAAGCAGTCCGTGGACGTGGTGCTCACGGACATCCGCATGCCCGGCCTGCACGGTGTGGAGCTCTTGCGCCGCATCAAGCAGGAGCGCCCCGACATGCCGGTGGTGCTGATGACGGCCTTCACGGCGGAGGAGCTGGTGGATGACGCGCTCGCCGAGGGCGCCTTCACCGTGCTGCCCAAGCCCTTCGACGTGGCGCACGCGCTGGACACGGTGCTGCGCGCGGCGGCGGCGCCCCAGGTCCTGGTGGTAGACGACACCGAACAGGTGGCGCGCGGCATGGTGCGCGCCCTGAGCACGGTGGGGCTGCGCGCGCGCGCCGTGTACAGCGGAGAGGAGGCGCTGTCCTCGCTGCGTTCGGGGGAGTACGACGTCTGCGTGCTGGACCTGGTGATGCCGGAGATGAGCGGGCCGGAGCTGGTGTCCAAGGTGCGCGCGGCGAACCTGTCCGTCGCCATCATCGCCGTGTCCGGCCACGTGGTGCCGGAGATGCTGCGCAGGGTGGCGGCGCAGGGCGCGGTGGTGTGCATGACCAAGCCGGTACCGTTGCGCGAGCTGGTCCAGGCGATTGCACGGGTGCGAGGCCGGCCTCAGCAAGGGCCGCAAGGCGCGAGGATTTGACCCATGGCAGGCAGAGACCTCCAGGCGCGTGAGCGAGCGGCGGTGGCGGACGTGGTGGCCTCCACCCTGCGGCACGACCTGCGCAACAAGCTGGCCAGCATCCGCAACGCCTCGTTCTACTTGATGCGGCAGGTGAAGAAGACGGACCTCTGGAGCGCGGACCCGCGCGTGGAGACCTTCTTCCAGCTCATCGAAAAGGAGCTGACGTCCGCCGAGGACGTGCTCTCCAAGCGCGCGCCGCCGCCCACTGGCGGCACGCGCCCCCGGTGCAGCGCCCGCGTCGGCGTGGAGCACGCGCTCGCCGAGGCCCAGGTGCCGCCGTCCGTGGAGGTGGTGCGCGACCTGAAGGAGCAGAGGGGCGTCCCGCTGGAGGCGGAGGACCTGGCGCTGCTGGTGCGCTGCCTCGTGGACAACGCGCTGGAGGCCATGCCGCGCGGTGGCACGCTCACGGTGCGCACGCGCGACACCGAGAGCGGCGTGTGCCTGCGCGTGGAGGACACGGGAGAGGGCCTGGCGCCGGAGGCGTACTCCCGCGCGCTGGAGCCCTTCTTCACCACGCGGTCCCACCACGCCGGCCTGGGGCTGAGCATCGTCCACCGGACGGCGGTGCGACATGGCTGGCAGCTGGACCTGGGCGCGGGCCCCTCCGGGGGCACCTACGTGGAGATCCAATTCACGGGCGCGGAGGCCGGGGCGCATGACCGGAGTGACGTGACTCGGGGGAGCAAGTGATGGAGACGAACTGGACGTTCGGGCGTTGCCTGCTGCTCGTGGAGGACGACCCTTCCAACCGGATGACGCTGTCCGCGCTGCTGGAGGATGCGGGCTTCGCGGTCGTCACCGCCGGCTCCTATTCGGAGGCCGCGGGATTATTGAACCGGCCTCGTGCGTATGACGCCGTGCTGTTGGACCAGAGCCTGGGTGACGGCTTTGGGACGGGGCTGATTCCGCTGGTGCGCCACCACATGCCGAAGACCAAGGTCGTCTTCGTCACCGGTCATGACGGGAAAATCGACATGCCGGTGGACGCCGTCTTCCGCAAGGGCGGCCACTTCGATGACCTGCTGGCCTTTCTCTTCAAGCTGTTGCCCCAGCGCCCGCTGGGGGCCTGAACGCGAGGTTCCAGAATGCTGCTCCCTTCCGTTTCCGAGCGCTCCGCTCTCACCCGACGGCGGGAGCAGCTGGCGAAGGTCCTGGGGAGCGCGCCCGCGCTGCTGGCGTCGAGCCGCCCCCGCCCGCGCAACTACGCCGCCGACCAGTTCCCCTTTCGCGCGTCGAGCCACTTCCTCTACCTCTTCGGGCTCGCGACGCCAGACGGCGTGGGCTTCCATGACGGCCAGGGCTGGACGCTGTACCTGCCCGAGCCCGGTCCCGACGACGCGCTGTGGGACGGCGCGGTGCCCGGCTTCGCTGAAATCGCGGAGCGCACGGGCTGCACCGTGCGCTCGCGCGCCGAGCTGCCCGCGGCGCTGAAGGGCCGCGACGTGGCGACGCTGCCCACTCCAGATTGGGAGACGTGCCTGGACGTGGCCGCGCTGCTGGGCCGCGAGGTGCGCCCCGGCCACCTGGCGGCGGTGGACGTGCCGCTGGCGGACGCGATGATTGCGCTGCGGCTCCGCCATGACGACGCCGCGCGGGCGCAGCTGCGTCAGGCCGCGGAAGTCACGGCGCCGGCCCACGTGGCGGGCATGCGCGCCACGCGGCCTGGCATCCTGGAGGCCGCGGTGCGCGCCGCGATGGAGGCGGAGTTCGTCTCGCGCGACGTGCGGCCGGCGTATCAGCCCATCGTCACCGTGCACGGCGAGGTGCTGCACAACCTGCGCTATGACCACACGCTGCGCGAGGGAGACCTGCTGCTGGCGGACGTGGGCGGAGAGAGCCCCGCCGGCTTCGCCTGTGACGTGACGCGCACGTGGCCGGTGACGGGGCGCTTCAGCACCACGCAGCGCGAGCTGTACGACGTCGTGCTGCGCATGCAGCAGGCCAGCATCGACGCCGTCCGTCCGGGGACGCGCTACCGCGACGTGCACCTGGCCGCGCACCGGGAGCTGGCGCGGGGCCTGGTGGCGCTGGGCATCCTCCGGGGAGATGCGGAGGAGCTGGTGGTGGACGGCGTCACCGCGCTCTTCTTCCCGCACGGCGTGGGCCACCTGCTGGGCCTGGACGTGCATGACATGGAGGATTTGGGGGACCGGGCGGGGTATGCGCCGGGCCGCGCGCGCTCGCCGGAGTTCGGCCACCGCTCGCTGCGGTTGGACCGGGACCTGGAGCCCGGCATGGCGGTGACGATTGAGCCCGGCCTGTACCAGGTGCCCGCCATCCTGTCGGACGCGCGGCTCATGGCGCGCGCGGGGGACAGGCTGCGGCGCGACGTGCTGGCGCGCTACGCGGACGTGCGCGGCATTCGCATCGAGGACGACGTGCTCGTCACGCCGGGTGGCAACGAGGTGCTCACCGCCGCCATCCCCAAGGAGGCCTCCGACATCGAGGCCGTCATGACCAGCTCTGCCCGTCCAGCTCCGGGAAGGTGACCTGGCACTGGCCGGGGTTCACGCCGTCCACGCGCGCGTAGCCATTCTTGTTGAGGGTGCCTTCGCGCGTGCTCCCATCCGGGAGCGTCACCAAGTAGCGCGCGTGGGGGATGGGGCTGCCCTCCTCGTCCTTCAGCTCGATGGCCAGCCACGTCTGTTCCTCGACGGGGGCTTCCTCAAACGTCCGCGGCGGCGGCTCTGGCCAGGGCGTGGGCAGGAGCACCGGGCGCGCCATGGGGAGGGCCACCAGCTCGTGATGCGTGAAGGCTTCGGTGAGCCGCTGCTGGAGCCGCTGCTCGTACCGGCCGCGCTCCAGGCCGGACAGCCCCAGCGGGCGGCTGCCTCCGAGCGCTTCGTACATCGCATACAGCGTGTGCGCGGCGGGGGTGGCCAGCCAGCGCTTCAAGGCGGCGCTGACGAAGACGTCGGGGACGGGCGCGTGCGGGTGTTTCAGCCGCTCCAGGTCGACGGACGGTACGACGAGCCAGTCTTCCCCCTGGGCCGGCAGCCTCCACCGGCGCTCACCGTGCAAGCGCTGCATCATGACGGCCTCCCGCTGCTCGGAGGGTATCAAGCCGCGCGCGTTGCACAGGCGGCGCCGCGGCGTGGAGTGCGCGGCGCCTGACGCCGCGCATCGGAGGTGTGGGGTGTGGAACGTCCCGGTGGGACGTCAGGGCAGCGGCTACTGCTGCGGCGGTGCGGCTTCGGGCGCCTGCGGAGCCTCGGTGGGCGCGGCCGGGCTGCTGAACGCGAACACCATCTTCCACTGCCCGTCGCGGCGCTGCCACACGTCGGTGAAGTACACGGCGTCGGTGACCTCGGCGCCATCCGTCATCTTCAGGCCGGAGCGCTGGAGGCCCGCCATCACCGCCGTGTCGCCATAGACATACGTGCGCATGCCGTCGGCCTCGACGGAGGTCAGCTCGCCAGGAATCTCCGCGATGCTCGCGACGAACGCGTCCCGGTTCGCCTCCGTGCCGTCCGCGCCCCGGTAGATGAAGTCCTCGGCCGTGAGCGATTTGATGGTCTCCAGGTCCTTCGTCTGGATGGCGCGCATGACGCGGCCTGCGAGCTCCGTGAGCGTGCGTGTGTCGTCGGCGGAAGGTGTGCTCATGGGTGACTGACTCCGGGTGGAAACATGGCCGCACGCACAGACGGCCAGCAGGGTGGATGCGAGGAGCGCTCGATACATGGGGGGCGTGAGTACAACGCGCATGCACGCGTGCGGAATGAATTTCCGGAGCGCGAAGTTGCGGGTCCGCGTGCGCGCCATCCGCCGTGGGTTGATCCGGTGAAGCAGTGGACAGGCGCGGTGCCTCCAGGGGGCACAGCGTTCTAGGACGAACAGTGGGGGTGGCGCGACGAGGACGGGTTCCTACGTTGCACGCCCTGTCGAAGTCAGGGCCGGTGAGTGCAGCGCGGGCGAGGGAGGGCGTGTGGACGAGCTTCTTTCCGGAACTGAAGGGCAGTTCCGTACCCAGGGCAAAGGCACTCCAGGTGCGTTGGAGCCGCGCGGCACGGTGCGCGTGAGCGAGGTGCTGGAGGGAGACCTCGACGCGTATCTCGACCGTGAGCTTCTCGAGGCGTGTGAAGACGACGCGGCCGTGGAAGCCACCGCACCCGTGGCGGAGGTCTCCGCGAGCATGCGCGCGCTGCTCGCGCTCGCGGAGGAGGAGACGGAGTGGCTGGCCCGCCTGCCGCCGTCCACCTCGCACGCGTTGGACGTGTTGCCCGAGCCCCCGGTGGAGATTCCCGAGTGGATGCGCACTTCGCCTGGCGCGAAGCTGGTGACGTCCCTGGGCGCTTTGTTGCCGCCGCGTGCGGAGCATGTGCTGGCGCGTGCGCCGGATGCGCCCATGTGGGGTGATGCGCCGACGCATGCGCACCTGGAAGCCGCGCGGCGGCGTCGTGCGCGCGCGACCAGGACAGGCCGTGTCCTGGGCCTTCGTCCCGGGGCGTTGATGGGCGCGGCGGCCGTGGGCGCGCTGACGGCGGGCCTGCTGCTGGTCGCGGGCCTCTCCGTGCGCGGCGATTCCACGGGGACGCAGGTGAGCGTCGATGATGCCCTCCGGCGCACGGCGCACGGCGCTGTCCTCGGCGCGAGCGGCGACGCCCAGGCGGGCCTGCCCTCGGCGGGCGCTGGCGCCGCGATGCGCACCGCCGTCCCGTCGGGGCACGCCAGCGGAGCAAGCACGTCCTCGGAGGCCGCCGTGAGCGGTTCATCGTCGGAGCCGGCGCTCGCGCCCTCTTCGCGCATCTCTGGTGCCGCGTCGTCCGTGGCGCTCTCCAGCACGCAGCCGGGCATGGGCTCGGCGCTTCTTCAGGACGCGGCGAAGGGACTGCGCGCCTCCGCGCCTGCCTCGGAGCCGACGCGAACCCCGGGCACGCCCGTGGCGGAGTCGCTCGCGGTGGTGCGCCCCGCGCCCATCCAGCGCAAGGCCCCCGCGAAGACGGACGCGGCATCGGCCCTGCCTCCCGCGCCCGTCGAGCTCGACTTCGGAGACCCGGAGGCGGAGGGCGCGGCGTCTCATGACAGCATCGCGACTTCCCCGGGCGACGTCGCCGTGGAGGCCGTGGAGGAGGAGGACACGTCGGAGAAGGGGCCGTACGCGGACCTCGACGAGGACTTCGCGCGCGAGCTGGGCTTCACCGAAGACGCGGACGCGGAGGGCGCGAAGGCGGAGGCGTCCGCGCGCACCGTCTACGTGCCGCCCGCGGTGGACGTGAAGGCGCACCTCACGCCGGAGGACGTGAAGCAGGTGGTGCTGACGAACCAGCCCGCCATCACCGCATGCCTGCGCTCACACGCGCGGGGCACGCCGATGGAGGCCGGTGGCCGCTTCATGGTGCAGTGGTCGGTGCTCCCCAGCGGCGAGACGCTCAACGTGTCCATGGACACCGCCGCGCTGCGCGCCACGCCGCTGGCGCGCTGCATCGAGGACGTGGTGCGCCGCTGGACCTTCCCGGTGCATCAGGTGCGGATGCGGGAGCCCATCCGCTTCCCCTTCATTTTCTGAGGCGGGGTCGGCTCGCTGGCTCCTATGCTCCCTCCTGGAATGTCAGCGCTCGAACCCCCGGAGCCCACGGAGTTGCACGTCTGCCACTGCTGCCTCATGCGGCTGGAGGTCAGCGCCGGTGGCGTGGACCTGCCGGGCCGGCTGCAGGCGGCCCTGGCGTGTCGGGGGCTCGCGGAGCGGACGCGGGTGATGGAGTCAGGGTGTCTGGGGGAGTGCCCCGAAGGCCTCGTGTCTGTGATGGTGCTCCCGGACAGTGGCTCCGGGGCGCACGTCCAGCTCATCGACCCCGCGAAGGACGGAGCGGACCTGGCCGAGCACGTCGCCGCGTTGTCCGGTGCGAAAGACGGGCCCCCGTGAGTTGAGCGGCCTTGAGCAGCGCTTCCACCATGGGCACGCAGCTCGCCTCTCCCTTGCCAGCGATGGCGTACGCCGTGCCGTGGTCTGGAGACGTGCGCGGCACGGGCAGGCCCAGCGTCACATTCACGGTGCGCTCGAAGTCCAGCGCCTTGGCCGGGATGAGCCCCTGGTCGTGGTACATGGCCAGCACCGCGTCGTAGCGCGCGCCCACCGCGTCGGGCTTCGCGAAGAGGCCGTCCGCGGGGAGGGGCCCATGCGCGTCCACCCGGGCCGCGCGGGCCTTGCGGATGGCGGGGCCAATCACCTCCACCTCTTCGCGTCCCAGGAGCCCCCCTTCGCCCGCGTGCGGGTTGAGCCCCAGCACGGCGATGCGCGGCTTGTGGCCCACCACCGGCTCCAGGCTGCGCGACAGCAGCTTGAGCTGCGCCGTCAGTCCGTCCACGGTGAGCAGGCGCGGCAGGTCCGCCAGGGGGACGTGGTTGGTGGCCAGCGCCACGCGCACGCGAGGCCCGTCCATCAGCATCATCACCTCCACGCCGAAGGCCGCCGCCAGCACCTCGGTGTGGCCCATGAAGGGGATGCCCGCGCGGGAAATCTGCTCCTTCGACACGGGCGCGGTGCACAGCGCGTCCACGTGTCCCGCCCGCATCGCGTCGATGGCCGCCGTCACGAAGGCGTACTGCGCACGGCCGCCCTCGCGCGAGGGCCTTCCGGGCGCGCGGTCCTTCTCCGGGAGCCGCGTCACCTCCACCACGGTGGGGCCCTCCACGCGGCCCAGGGCCCCGGGCTCCACGCGGGCGTAGCGGCGCAAGGCGGGGAAGCGCGCCAGCGTGGGCCCGTCCCCGAAGATGACGGGGACGAGCACCTTGCGCACGGCGGGCTTCGTCAGGGCCGCGGCCGTCACCTCCGGCCCGATGCCCGACACGTCCCCCAGGGAGATGCCGACGAGCGGAAGTCCCATGGCGGCTACATCTTCACGTCGATGCTGGCCTTCTGCCGCAGTTCCTGCACGTACTGGTCGAGGAACTTCTCCGTCTTCTCCTGGAGCAGCTTGCCCTCCAGCTTGGAGCGCATCTCCTCGTACGACGCGGCGGCCACCGAGCGGCGCTCCTCCACCTTCAGCACGTGCCAGCCGAAGTTGGTGCGCACCGGCGCGCTGACACCGCCCTCGGGGAGGCCGAACGCGGCCTTCTCGAAGGCCGCGACCATGACGCCGCGCTTGAACCAGCCCAAATCTCCCCCGTCCGCGGCGCTGGGGCCTTCGCTGCGGGCGCGGGCCAGCGAAGCGAAGTCCATGCCCGGCCGGCGCGCCTCCGTGGCGATGGCCTCCGCCCGCTGCCTGGCGGCTTCCACCTGCTCCGCCGTGGCCTTGGCGTCCACCTGCACCAGGATGTGGCGCGCGTGGACCTCCGAGTCACCGCTCTCCAGGCGCGTGTACTGCGTGTAGGCGGCCTTGAGGTCCTCCTCGGTGATCTTCACCTGGGGGCCCACCTTCATGCGCAGCAGGCGGTCTCTCAGGATGCGCTTGCGCATCATGTCCCGGTAGGTGGCCATGGTGAGGCCTTCCCCCAGCAGGAGCTGCTCGAACTGCGCGGGGTCGGTGATGTTGTTCTGCTGGCGCACGTCCGCCACCAGCTCATCCACCTCCGCCTCGGTGGCGGTGATGCCCAGCTGCGCGATTTCGGACTCCATCAGCTTCTCGCCGATGAGGGTGTCCAGGGCCGTCTTCATCAGCGCCAGCCGCTGCTCGCCGCGCTTGCGCGGGTCCGGGTCGTTGACGCGGGCCATCTCCGGCGCCGCGCGCTGCTGCACCTCGGACAGCGCGATGATGTCGCGGTTCACCACCGCGGCCACCTTGTCCACCAGCTCCGCGTGCGCCGCCCCGCCGCTCCCCAGGAGCGCCACCGCCGCGATTGCCGCCACCAGCTTCTTCATTCCTGCCATCCTTCCGTACCACCCCGGGCGCGTCCAACCGCCGCCCCGGTCTTCGATTCCGTCGTCACTCCGCCGTCGCCTGCTGGGGCGCCGCTCGCCCGCGGATGGCCTGCAACGTGGCCTCGTTCACCTGGACCTGCGCCTTCTGCCGCAGCTCCTTCTCGAACGTCTCCTGCGCCTGCGACCGCTTCTGCTCCAGCAGCTTGCCCTCCACCAGCGCACGCACCTCCGCGAACTCCCGCTTGCGCGCCGGCTTGCGCTCCAGCACGCGGAACAGGTGGAAGCCGTACTCGGTGGACACCACGTCCGAAACCTGCCCCACCCCCAGCTTGAATACCACCTCGTCGAAGGCGGGCGGCATCTGCCCCCGGGGGAAGAACCCCAGGTCGCCCCCCAGCTTGGCGTCCGCGCTGAGCGAATACCTGCGCGCCAGGTCCGCGAACTTCTTGCCGGACTTGAGCTGGGATTGCAGCCGCCGTGCCTCGTCCAGGCCCTTCACCACGATTTGCGCGGCGTGGACCTGCTCGGGCTCGTGGAAGTCCTGCGCGTGCGCGGCGTACCAGGCCCGCAGCTCCTCTTCCGTCACCGCCACGCGCGAATAGACGTGGCTGGCGAACAGCTTTTCGATGGTCAGCCGGCTCGCTTCCCGCGAGCGCAGCTCCGCCATGGACAGCTGCCCCTGGGCGAGGACCTCGTTGAAGTTGCCCGCCGGATAATCCCCCGACAGCCGCAGCACCCCCCGGTCCACCTCTTCCGGGGTGACGGTGACGTTGTGCTTTCGCGCCTCCTGGAGGAGCATCATCCGGTGGATGTACGTGTCGAGCAGCGCGTGCTTGAAGGGCTCCACGTCCTCGGAGGTGCGCTGGGACACGTCCGACAGCGCCAGCTCGCGCCACAGCTCCTGTTCGAAGTCCGCCCGGCTGAGCACCTCGCCGTTGACGCTGGCGACCACCAGGGCCTCCGGCGTCTCCTTCACGGGCTTGGTGCAGGCGGGCAGGCCCAGCCCCGCCGCCAGCGCGATGGCGAGTGGGACCAGGAAGGCGCGGGTGGGAGAAAAGCGCATGCGCGGGGCCTCGTGAGGGGGAGGGCTCCAGGGTGGCAAGCCGTCAGTCATGGCGCGAGGCCCGTTCCGGTAGCACGCCGGGCAGGACCGGACAACCTCACCGGGCCTACGGCCGCGTCGCGTGTGCGGAGAGGAACGCCTCTATCAGCGGGAAGATTTCGTCCGGGGCCCGGCGGCCCAGCACGAGGTCCGCGTGCCCGTAGTCCGCCCCGAAGCCGTGGGCCTTGCCCGCCACGAGGACCTTCACCGGGCCGCCCAGGTACTCCTTGGCCCGCGCCACCGCCATGGGCGGGGCCAGCAGGTCCTTGCTGCCCGCCAGGAGCAGGAAGGGGATGGTCACCCGGGACAGGGACTCGCGGTAGTCGAGCTCGCCGTTGTAGGACGTGAAGCGGTTGGTGGTGATCCACCGCGCGAACTGGCGCCCCACGCCGCCGGCGATGTCGGCGGGCACGTTGGCCAGCGCGCGCCGCACCACCTCCGGCTCCATGTTCTCCGCCAGCATCATGTAGCGGCTCATGGGCCCCGGCGGCGCGCCGAACAGGGCGATGCTGGTGACGCGGCTGGTGGGGATGACCCGCAGCTTCAGCACCGGCTCCACCTTCTGGATGAAGGTGCGCAGGCCCGGCTGCACCGCGAAGGTGAAGGGGCTGCCCAGGGCCACGGCCGCCCGCACGGGCGCCTGCGGCGTCTTCGCCAGGTGGGCGTAGAGCATCAGCCCGCCCTTGGAATGACCAACCCAGAGCACTTCCTTCGCACCTGTGGACAAGACGGTTCGCACCGCCGTGCGCACGTCGTGCTCGGCCTGGTCGTCGAAGTTGAAATCCGGGCAGTCGCCCGCCAGCCCCCGGCCCCGCAGCTCCAGCACCCATGTTTCAAAGCCAGCGCGGGCCAGGTAGCGGGCCAGGCTGTACTGCTCGTCGAAGTCCATGTGGAAGCGGTTGGCCCCCAGCCCGTGGCAGAGGATGACGGGCTGGGCGAAGCGCTTCTCGCCTCGGGCGTGGTAGCGGCCCAGGGCAATGGAGGCCCCGTCGTCCGTGGGCACCCGGTACAGCTCATCCGGGCGGAAGCTGAGCGTCAGCAACCCCTCCTTCCCGCGCGCCATCGTCCGCGAAAAGAGGTCCGCCATCCGGCCCAGCCGTGCCACCTGTCGACGAGTCACGTCACCAGTCTAAGCCGGACCACGGGGCCATGCCGTGTTCATTGGTGAGCAGGCCCCTGCCCGGCAGGACTGTTGCAGGGAGATGTAGGCAACGACTCGGAGGACGTGGAAATGCGGCGGAAGCAAGCTTGGAAGGAAATGTGGTCCTCCCTTATCGCCACCGTTTTTCCCACGGATACCCTTCTGGCGGCCCTTCGGAAGATGGAGCGGCACCAGGTGCGGCTGTTGGGCGTGGTGGGGGAGGGG
>NZ_JABXEO010000061.1:0-54377 GCF_013372585.1 Myxococcus sp. AM010 | reverse complement strand
AGATGTGTATAAGAGACAGGTCCTTGAAGATGCGCACGCCCTTGCCGCTCCCGCCGCCAATCATCCCTGGAATGGTGGCCTGGAGGGGCTTGGCGCCGGGCGGCTGGTAGACGACGCGGGCCTTCCGGGCGGAGGGCAGGGCGGCGCTGGTGGCGTCCACCAGCAGGTAGATGGTCTCGCCGTCCACGTGGAGCCGCTCGGGGTCCTGGCGGTGGTTGAACTCGGCCAGCAGCTCGCCGTCATCCACGGAGGAGGCCTCGCTGCCGAGCAGGCGGACCTTCACCCGCAGCCAGCTCGCGGCCGGGGCGCCTTCCTGGCTCGCGTAGTCGCGCACGCCCTGGATGACGACGGCGACATCAGCGCCGTTGCCGGGCGCCTTCTTCGCCGCCAGGCGCAGGCCCGTCTGCTTGCTGTTGTCGGTGTCCAGCAGCAGCGTGGTGTTGGCGCAGCGGTTCTTGCACGCGTCTCCAAACGGCACCTTGTCGAAGCGCAGGCGCATGGCGAAGTCACTGCCCTGGGGGCCGATGACGGCGTTGACGATGACGGGACGCTCCCCCTCCGGAGGCGCGGTGTAGCGGAAGGTGGCGCGCTCCTTGGCGGCGAAGGCGGTGCCGGCGAGCAGGGCGCAGAGGAGCAATGGGCGCTTCACGTGGAGACCTCCCAGAGACAAAAGGACCTATTCAAGAGGGAAGGGGGCCGCCGCTTCAAGTCCCGGACGTTAGAGTGGGGCTTTCGACGAGGAGGATTTCGCGATGCGTGAACCGTACGTGCGGCAGCTCAAGCTCGGGCCCATGGACAATTTCGTCTACCTGGTGGGCCCCCGCCACTCGGATGAAGTGGTGGTGGTGGACCCCGCGTGGGACGTGGAGGCCATCGAGCAGGCGGTGAAGCAGGACGGCAAGCGCGTGGTGGGCGCGTTCGTCTCACACTGCCACTTCGACCACATCAACGGCCTGCCGGACCTCTTGTCGAAGTGGGACGTGCCGGTGTTCGCGCAGCGCGAAGAGGTCCAGTTCTCCCCGGAGCTGCGCGAGCTGGGCGGCGCGCTGCGGCCCCTGGGGCCAGGGGACGAGGTGCGCGTGGGGACGGAGACGTTCCAGGCGCTGCACACGCCCGGGCACACGCCGGGCTCGCACTGCCTGCTGGCCGGCGACGCGCTCGTATCCGGGGACACCGTGTTCATCAATGGATGCGGCCGGTGTGACATGAGCGGCGGCGACCCGGAGGAGATGTACCGCTCCCTGTCCCAGGTGCTGGCGAAGGTGCCCGACAGCGCGAAGCTGTATCCGGGGCACGACTATGGCGACGTGCCGGTGACCTCCATGGAGACGGTGCGACAGAAGAACCCGTACTTCGCCTTCGACAGCGTGGACGCCTTCGTCGCGTTCCGCATGCGGCCGCGCAAGTAGCCGCCCGCGCCTCCGGTGTCTGGCGTCCAACGCGCGCTCACACCGGCGACACGTTTACCCCGAGTGCGTGCCTGTCTATTGAATCGCGCCCGGCAGGAGAGGCGTTTTCGCCTGCCGTGTTTCCTCGCAGTCCAGGCGTCGAATCAGGAGCGTTCTCATGTTTCAGGATCAGCTTTCCCCCCAGTCGCAGCAGATGTTCGGTGAGTCGCTGAAGGAGCGGGTCGTCGAAGCCGTTCGCGAGCAGATTGTCTCCACGATTGAGGACCGGCTTGGCCGCGAGGTGCGTGAGCGCGTGGGGGAGGCCATCCGCCACGCGATTTCCGAGCGCGGCGGCGGCATGCCGCAGGGGTACGGGATGATGCCCCAGGGCTACGGGATGCCGGAGCCGGAGCGCATCGCGGACGCGCTTTGCTCCCGCCTGGCTGAGACGCTGCGCGAGCGCATCGCCTCCGTGGTGCACGAGCGCATCCGCGACGGCATCCGCGAGCGGCTGGCCGAGTGCGTGCGCGCGGCGATGATCGAGCAGTGGCAGATGTCCTCCCACGGCTTCGGCGGCCCGGATGCCGAGCGGCTGGCGGAGACGGTGCGCACCCGGCTGCTGGAGTCCCTGCGCGAGCGCATCAACACCGCCGCGCATGACGGCGTGCGCGAGGCCCTGCGCGAGCGGCTGGCGGACACGCTGCGCTCGGTGATGTCGGAGCGCGTGCCCGGCTTCAGCCCCCACGACGCGGAGCGGCTGGCGGACGCCCTCCGCGGGCGCCTGGCCGAGGCCCTCCACGAGGGGCTGGTGTACAGCCTGCGTGAGCGCGTGCGCGAGTCCCTGCGCGAGCGCCTGGCCGACGGGCTCCGCGGCGTCATGACGCGCCAGTGGGGCGGCATGGCGGCCGGCTCGTTCGACCCCGAGCGCATCGCGATGACCCTCCAGGACCGGCTGTCCGAGGGGCTGCGCGAGCGCATCAACTCGGCGGTCCGTGAGCGCGTCCGCGAGGTGCTGCGGGAGCGCATGGGCGAGCTGCTGCGCGGCGCCATGGCCCGTCACCGGGGCACGATGGGCCAGGGCGGGATGATGGGGCAGGGCGGGATGATGGGGCAGGGCGGCTACGACGTGGAGCGGCTGGCGGACGCCATCCGCGGCCGCCTGGCGGATTCGCTGCGTGAGCGGCTCATCAGCAGCATGCGCTCGGAGCTGGACTCGGCGCTCCGCTCGCAGCTCCCCGAGGCCGTCCGCTCCGCGCTCGGTGAGGCGATGCGCGCCGGTCCGTCCACGCCGCAGATGCAGCACAGCGGTGGTGGCGCCGTCGACCCCGAGCGCATCGCGAGCGCGGTGCGTGAGAGCGTGAGCGCCGACGTCCGCGAGCGCGTGGGCGAGATGGTCCGCGAGCGCGTCTCCGAGGTCGTCCGCAACGAGCTGTCCAACGGCGTGCACGCCCCGCAGGCGTGATGCGACGTCTCCCCGGAGGCGCGACGGTGAGGTCCGCCGCCCGCCTCCGGGGAGGCAGTCTTCAGGGCGACGTCCAGTACATCGGACCGCCGTTCCAGGTGGTCGTGATTTCCATTTGCGGCGCCGCGTTCCAGGGCGACGGTGTGGTGAAGCCGAGTCCGACGCCCGCGGGCTGCTCCGTGCAGCCGGACGTGAGGAGGGCACCGGCCATCAGGACGGCCCAGGACAGCGAGCGGGGGGATGTGTGTCGGCGCAGACGCATGTGGGGTTCTCCTCGAGGGTGGCGCATCACGGCGCCGTTGCGGAGTTGGACGTCTCGAAGGGGTAGCGCTGGAGCGCGAGCACCGCGCCGCTCGGGTCGGCGATGAGCGCGAGCGAGCCGCCCCGCGCTTCCGGGCATGGGGCCAGCAACACGCGGCCCCCCAGGGCCTGGGCCCGTGCGGCGAGCGCGGCGGGGTCCTTCACGCGGATATAGGTGAGCCAGTTGGGGCGCGCACCCTTCACCGGGTTGGCCAGCACGCCGCCTCGGGGATGCGGTCCCTGGGCGAGGACGTAGTGCGGCCCGCCGCCGAGTGGGCGTTCGCGGACCTCGTAGCCCAGGAGCTCCTTGTAGAAGCCCGCCGCGGCGACGGGGTCCTGGGCCAGGTACTCCATCCACAAGAACTGGCCCTCATCGGGCACGCCCGTGTCGGCCGGGTCACCGGGCTGGGAGCGCACGAAGCCCACCGCCGCGCCTTGCGGGTCGGAGACCACGGCGGCCCGGCCGATGTTCCGCACGTCGATGGGGCCATCGAGCGCCTTGCCGCCGCGGGCGCTCACCTCGGTGACGGCGCGGTCCACGTCGGGCACGGAGAGGTAGCCGAGCCACAGCGCGCCTTCGCGTCTCTCGGCCGCGTTCGCCGGATGGACGATGCCGCCAATCCAGCGCCCCTGGGCGCGGATGAGGGAGTAGGGGCGGCGGCCGCCTCGGATGTCCACGAACTCCCAGCCGAACAGGTCGCCATAGAAGCGCTTCGCGGCGGCGGGGTTGTCGGTGACGAGGTCGTGCCAGACGAACTTGCCGTAGAGCGGGGTGGGCGACAGGGGGATGGCCGCGCGGACCGCGCTGTCGGGCGTGGACGCGCAGCCGCCCTGGGTGACGAGCGTGCCTCCCACGGCGCACACGCTGGCCAGCAGGAGTCCACCGCGAAGCCTCGCGCGCCACGTGCCAGGAAATCTCATCGTCTCTCCTCGTGCCGCGGCCCAAGGCCGCTCGCGGGCTGGAGGCCTCGATATGAGGCGGCGGCCTTCGCGCGACAACCCACGGGACGCATGCGTGCGATTGTGGGTGGGGCCGCTGTGTCCGGCGTGACGGCGTCTGGCCCTCGGGCGCTACATCTGAACGGCGGCGGACTCCAGCGTCATCCGCGCGTGGGAAGCTCGCGAAACGCCATTCCTTCCAAACCGAGCTGGCGCACGGTCTCCATGAACCGTTCGGTGCAAACGATGACGGTGGCGTAGTCACCGACGCGGAAGACATCGCAGTCGACGGGCAGGGATGCTGCGTCAAGAAGGGGTTCGTCCGGCAATCGAAGCGCGACCCGGCCGCAGGCGTCGCATGGCGGAGCAAGGTCCGATGGATGGCAGTCCGGATGAAGTCGGCCGCGAGGTTCGATTTGGAGTTCCAGCAACTCCGGGGGCTCCTTCTGACGGAACCTCAATTCCGTCTTGCAGCCCAGCAGCCCCCTGATGCCTTGAACCTGGAGGCGCTCGAGAGCATCTCGCCGCACGAGCCACAGAATGTCCCCCTGTGACGTCAGTGGGCCGAATCTCCCAGAGGCAGTGCCCTCAAGAGGCCCCAGTTGCGTGCCCGGCGGAAGTTGCACGCCGGAGGGCACCCAGGGGCGAACCCACTCTCTCAGCTGCGCGAGTTCCGAAACGGGAACAGGCCAGGGGCGCACGAAGCGCGACCGCTCAGGCAGGTGAGAAAGGTCCACCGAGGGGTACTGGTGCCCGGCTCCACCCCACGTCACGCCACAGGCGTGGCACTGCACGCCGGGCAGACGCCACTTGTGCGTGGCATCGAAGCTGCCGGTGAATGCCGGCGTCCGCTCCTTGCGTATCCAGAAGCACCGCATTGTCCGTTCAGGTCATTTGGCAGCGAAGGGAGGTAGGGTGTCAATCCTCTGTGAGGATGAAGCGGTCCTTGCCGTAGTTGCCCCTTCATCTCACTGACTTGACGAGTGCTTCGCGTACGCCCGAGAGTTGCTCCATGCTCGCATTTCGACTCTTCGCCATCCCTCTCGGGTTCCTAATTGGGTGCACAAGTGCTCCGAGTCGGGCTGTTCACCGACGGGATGCAATTCGGGCAATGAATGCAGCTGGGCCTGCATGGAGGAGCCAGGAAGGTTTTCAGGCTGTCTGATGAGGAATGAATCAGGAAGAGGCTCTCAGCACGGTGACATCCGCCATGCGCCTTCCTGATGGGAGCATTTCATCCGAAGCTACAGTTGCCGAACGCAGAGCGCAGGTAATGTACCGTTTTGCTGGTGGCTGTCTTGCAATGGTAGATGTTTTGTTTTTTTGAAGGTGCGGATGGCCGAGGAAGCTATGCGGACCTGCGCCATTTGCTCGCTTTGAAGTACGGGGAACCAATGCAGGAGGAATCGACGGACAAGGCATTGGAGTCGAGGGCGGCTGGTAGGGCAGCACGAGAAATCGGAAGGGGATTCCGTGACAGTGCACGCCTAATCGCAGGGGACGACCGCGAAGAGTCGACTGCAGAGGCCATTCGCGATGAAGCGCGGGAAATGCGGGAAGACAAGGCGCTCGACAGGTTGGCGGGGAGTCCGTTCTGGGGTCGATCAGTTTGGGAGACGGCTGAGTCCACTATCAATCTTGTGTCATCGCCCTCCTATCAGGGCAGTTTCGCTCTCGTCGTCCACTACAGTAGCGTCATGTTGAAACGTGCGCTGGAATCCGAGCAGCTCAAAGAACAGATGCGCCGAGCGAGTGAATTGTGAAATTGAGTTGCTTGTGCTTGTGGACTGAGGCGTCTGCTGGCTCTCACCATGAACATTCCAGTCGCAAGTGGTGCCGCTACACCCGACGCGCCCGCGTCGTGACGGGGGGCATCTGGAGCCCCTTGGGCCTGGCGTGCAGGGACGTGTACGCCGCCACCGCCAGCAGGACGATGGCGAGCAGCGACCACAGCGCTGCCCACACCACCGCGGGCACGTAGGTGAGGTCCGCCAGGAGCGCCGCGTCACTCTGCGAGCGCACCTCGCTGTTCCACAAGTCCGAGCGCAAATCGAACAGCGCATACAGCGCCGTGAAGGCCGCGATGAACAGGTTCAGCGCGTCCACCGCGCCATCCGGCAGGAACTTCGCGCCCAGCGCGAGCACCACGGCGGTGCCCAGGCAGAAGAGCAGGGTGAAGCCGTCCCCCGCGTACAGCACGCCCATGACGGTGAGCCACACGCTGGCGGCGCCCAGCACCCAGCGGCGGAGCCGGAAGCGGAAGGTGGCCAGCAGCAGCCCCGCGCCGGCCACCGCGCTGCCCAGGTAGCCCCCGGAGTAGACCGCCACCCTGGCAAACAGCCCCGGCGGCAGGCGGGACAGGCAGGAGCCCGACTCGTTGGCCGCCAGGTGGATGCGGTCCACCGAGCCCCCCACGAGCAAGGACGCCAGCGCGTGCCCGCTCTCATGCATCATCACCACCAGCACCTTCATGGGCCACAGGGCGGGCGAATCCCAGAAGTACCAGCCCACCCCCAGCATGAGGACGAGCAGGGCCAACCGGCCGAAATCGAGCTGTGCACCGCTGGCGGTCCGCATCGGTCGCTCCCTTCCTGGAACACCCCAACACGTGACACTACCGCGTCAGGGGCCCGAGCGGGGGACGGGGAGGCCGGGGCATGCGCGGACGCGCGGCGGCTACGGCTGCGGCACGCCCGACTGGTAGGCCTCGCGGATGGCCTGGGCGCAGGCGCGTGACTTCTCGCCCTCTCCATTCGCGCCGAGCTGGCGACTGCGGGCCAGGAGCATGTACCGGTTCCCGGCGGCGTTCACCCAGGGATAGAAGCCGAACGCTCCCGCTGAGGAGTGGCCCGTCACCGTCCACGCGCCATTGACAGTCTCTCCCTCAATCCAATGCCCGAGCCCGTAATACGCCGTGCCCGCCGTCCACGGCGTGAAGGACACGCCGGGGCCCCCCTGCCAGGCGGGGATGGCATCCGCGGTCAGCTTGGAGGACAGCGCGTACTGCCCGTTGAGCAGCTTCATCAGGAAGACGCGGTAGTGCGCCGCGCTGCCCGAGAAACCTCCGGCCGGAGCAACGTCGCTGTCGGACTCCGGCAGGGTGGTGCCCAGCCGGGCGTTGAGCCAGTCCATGACGCTCAACACGCCCGTGCCCCGTCTCGCGCCGATATCGTCCAGGGCCAGCTTCTGCATGTGGCCTCCGTTATAGAAATACCGGCCATCCTGAAGCGGGCGGTAGGAGACGTCCTTGTAGGCGGGGCCGTAGCAATCCGAGACGCGCGTCCCGGCGTCCCCACACAAGGTGGTGTTCCCGTCGATGTAGCCGCTGGTGAAGTTGAGGCGCTTCTTCTCATCCGGGGTGAGGTTGGCGTACCCCTTCGACTGCACGTAGGCGCCCGCGTACAGCCACTTGCTCGCGGACGCGATGGGCATCACCGTCGTGGCCGACACGCCGCTGCCTCGCGGGATTCCATAGAGCGGCCCCGCGCCATCGCCAAGCTCCCAGTAGAAGTTCCCGAGCGGCGCGCAGCTCGCGGAAGCGTTGGCCGTGTCCAGCGCGGCCTGCTCGTACACCGTGAGGGCCGCGCGGGAGGTGCCCGGGGGCGCATCGGTGAGGAGGGCGACGGCGTCCTCGGCGGTGCCACAGCCGATGAGGCCCAGGGCCAGCAGCCCGCGCGCGGAGATGAGCGTCTTCCTTCTGTCGTACTTCATGGGGTGATTCCTCCGGAGAAATGTCCTGTGAACCCGGGAGGCGTCCGGAAGTTGCGCGAAACGGGGACGTGGTGGCGCGGTGCTGCCCGTGAACAGGCCTGGCGGCCTTCGCCCCTCGGCGAAGGCCACTGCGCAGAGGCCGCCTCCTCCGGGTGCGCCTTCCACGAGAAAGCCCGGTCTCCAGGCCGCGAAGCGTCACGGCAAAGGGAGTCGCTTGCGGGCGCCGGACGGAGTAGGGAGAGATACCATGAAGAAGACGCTCCTCCTCCTGTCGCTCGTGGCTGCCCCCGCTCTGGCCGGGGAAGGCAAGTGGACTCCCCAGCAGGTCCTGGAGCTGGACCCGGCGTGGTTGCGCGCCCAGGGCCTCCAGGTCTCCCCCAAGAAGCTCTGGGACCCGAAGCGTGGCACCGGCCTGCTGGCGGGTGCGGTGAACGTCGGTGGGTGCTCGGGCGCGTTCATCGCCGCCTCGGGCCTGGTCATCACCAACCACCACTGTGCCTTCGGCGTCATCCAGGAGCACAGCACGCCGCAGCGCGACCTCATCACCCAGGGCTTCCTCGCCTCCAAGCGCGAGGACGAGCTGCCCGGCAAGGGCTCCCGCGTCCAGGTGCCCCGCAGCTTCACCGACGTGACGAAGACGGTGCTCGCCGCGGTGCCCGCGAACGCGGATGACATCACCCGCTACAAGGCCATCGAGCGGAAGCAGAAGGAGCTGGTCGCCGAGTGCGAGAAGCGCCCCGCCACCCGCTGCCAGGTGGCGACGTTTGATGGCGGCGTCAACTACACGCTGGTGGACGCGGTGGAGCTCACCGACGTGCGGCTCGTCTACGCGCCGCCGCGCGCGGTGGGCGAGTACGGCGGCGAGGAGGACAACTGGATGTGGCCGCGCCACACCGGTGACTTCGCCATCCTCCGCGCGTACACCGCGCCGGACGGCGCCTCCGCGCCGTACAGCGACAATAACGTCCCCTACAAGGCGGAGTTCTTCTTCCCGCTGGCCACCCAGGGCGTGAAGCCCGACGACTTCGTCATGGTGCTGGGCTACCCGGGCATGACGTACCGCGCGCTGCTCGCGGAGGAGATGGCCGAGCGCCAGTCGCGCCTCTACCCGCGCATGCGCGACGTGTTCGGCGAGGCCATCCGCATCCTGGAGGCGGAAGGGGAGAAGGACCCCGCGGGCAGCATCGCCGTCGCCTCGCAGCTCAAGGGCCTGCACAACGTCTACAAGAACTCGGGCGGTCAGCTCGCGGGCCTGAAGCGGGGCCGCATCGTGGAGAAGCAGCGCGAGGCGGAGGCCGCCGTCGCGGTGTGGGCGAAGAAGGCGGGCGCGAAGTGGCAGCCGGCGCTGGACGCGCGGGCCGCGCTGCTCGTCGAGCTCTCCGCCATCTCGAAGGCCTTCGAGCGTGAGTTCCTCCTGGCCGCGTCGTCGCGCCTGGCGCGGGCCCCGGCCCTGGCGGTGACGGTGTCGCGGCTGGCCGCGGAGCGCGCCAGGCCGGACCTGGAGCGCCGCCCGGAGTACATGGAGCGCGAGCACGTCCGCATCAAGGACCGGCTGGAGCGTGAACAGAAGAACCTGTTCCTCCCCGCCGAGCGCCAGCTGCTGCTGGCCTTCGTGCGCCGCGCGCAGGCGCTGGGCGCCGACGAGCGCATCGCCGCGGTGGACAAGCACTTCGGCAAGACGTTCTCTGAGAAGGCCGTCCTGGCGAAGATTGACGCCATGTACGCGGGCACCCAGGTGCTGAAGCTGGACGAGCGCCTGAAGATGGCCACCGAGTCGGTGGGCCAGCTCGAGGCGCGCAAGGACCCGCTGCTCGCGTTCGGCCTGGACCTGGCCAGGGAGCAGGCCGCGCTCGACGAGGTGAAGGACCGGCGCCAGGGCGCCTCGCTGCGGCTGCGGCCGGAGTGGCGCAAGGCGGTGCTGGCGCACGCGGGCAAGCCGGTGGCCCCCGACGCCAACAGCACCCTGCGCGTGAGCTTCGCCAAGGTGCGGGGCTACGCGCCGCGGGATGGCGCCATCTACACGCCGCAGACGACGCTGTCGGGCATGCTGGCCAAGCACACCGGCGAGGAGCCCTTCGACGTCCCGGAGAAGGTCTCCAAGGTCGCCGAGGCGAAGCGCTTCGGCGCGTGGCAGGACAAGAAGCTCAAGGACGTCCCGGTGAACTTCCTGTCGGACGCGGACACCACCGGCGGCAACTCCGGAAGCCCCACCGTCAACGGCAAGGGCCAGCTGGTGGGCGTCAACTTCGACCGCGTCTGGGAGAACGTGGCCAACGACTTCGGCTACAACCCGGACGTGGCTCGCAACGTCAACGTGGACGTGCGCTACATCCTCTGGATGCTGGACCAGGTGGAGGACGCGGACGTGCTGCTGCGCGAGCTGGGCGTGCGCAAGGGCCCGCCGGTGGCGAGGGAGACGCGCTGATGTCGGACGCGGGGGACGGCTCGCTTCCTTTTCCGGTCTTCAAGCCGGAAGAGCGCGTGTGTGGCAACTGCAAGCTGTTCAGCCCGCAGTCGGTGGATGAGCGCCGGGGCTGGGTGGGCGCATGCCGGCTGCACTCGTGGCGGGGCAACTTTCCCCCGTCCGCGCCCATCTGCGACAAGTACACGCCCCGGGGGAGCGCGGCCCCCCTGGCGGCTGCACCCGCGCGCGAGCGGACCGCGCGCAGCGTGGCGCCGGTGGTGGTCCGGCGCCGCGCGGACCCCAACGACGTGGTGGACCTGGAAGGGTTGAGCATGACGCGTGAAGAGCTGATGGACATCTTCCGGGAGGCGTCTGGCTTGCTGGACTCGCCGCCCCTGGCCAACAAGTGGGAGGGCGGCACGATGCGGCTGGTGCCCGCCAACACCGAGCTGCAGCCCAAGGACCTGCCCATCGACAACCTGTTCCACAAGGTCGTCATGGTGCGAGACAGGCTCCGGGTGCTGGAGCAGAAGCTCAACGCGCACCCGAAGCTGTCTGACGCGGAGAAGGTGGAGCTGCAGAGCTACATCACCCGCGTCTACGGCTCGCTCACCAGCTTCAACGTCCTCTTCAAGGAGAAGACGAACCAGTTCGTCGGCTCGAAGAGCGAGGACTGAGCCCGTCCCCGCTCAGGGCTGCTGGCCGCGCTCCTCCATCAGGCAGAGCGTGCGCTGGCGGGCGCGGTGGAGCGTGCTCTTCACCGTGCCTTCGGGGATGCGCAGCAGTCGGGCGATTTCCGGGTAGCTCAGCCCGCGCACCTCGCGCAGGTACAGCACCTGTCGCTGCTGCTCGTTGATGTCCTCCAGCGCCTCACCGAAGTGGCGCTCCATCTCCGCGCCCACGGCGAGGGCTTCCGGGGACAGGGGCTCCTGGACATCGTGGCTCAGCCTGTCCCGGCGCTTGCGCGCCCGCAGCCAGTTGATGCTGCTGTTCACCATGACCCGGTGCAGCCAGGTGCTCCACGCCGCGCGGCCGCCGTAGCCGGGGGCGCGGCGGGCGAGCCGGGCGAAGACGTCCTGCACCACGTCTTCCGCGTCGGCGGTGTCACCGACGATGCGTCGGGCAATGGCCAGCGCGCGAGGACGGTGCTCGGTATACAACTCGGACAGCGGCGGAAGCGCGTATGCGTGCATGACGGGTGCTCTCCTGACACGCCGGGATGGACGTAACAGGACAAGGAACGAACGAGCCGCCAGAAGGGTCTATCGCCCTCCGGGGCCATGCACCGTGGGACACAGTCTTCCGGGCGGGGGCGTCCATCCGCGGACACCCCCACCTCCCTGGAAGACAGCGGCTACTCCTGCTCGTCCTGCTTCGTGAGGCCCCAGTCCTTCAGCCGCTTGAAGAGGGTGGAGCGGGCCACGCCCAGCTCGCGGGCCACGCGCTCGCGGTTGTTGTTGTACCGCCGCAGCGCCGCCTCGACGATTTGTCGCTCCAGCTTCTCCAGCATCTGCTCCAGCGTCATCCCCGGCGGCAGCTCCGGCACGGCGATGCCCGTCTCGCGGTTCAGCTCCTGGTCGAAGGAGATGTCCCCCGCGTCGATGAGGGGCCCCTTGCGCAGCAGCAGCGCGCGGTGCACCACGTTGCGCAGCTCGCGGATGTTGCCCGGCCACGCGTGGTGCTGGAGCCGCTCCAGGGCCGCGGGCGTGAAGCGCACGGACTGGCCACGCGGGGCGTAGGTGCGCACGAAGTGCTCCGCCAGCGCGCCCAGGTCCGCCTTGCGGCTGCGCAGCGGCGGCAGGTGCAGGGGGATGACGCAGAGCCGGTAGTACAGGTCCTCGCGGAAGCGGCCCTCGCGCGCCGCCGCCAGCAAGTCCCTGTTGGTGGCGGCCACCACGCGAACGTCCACCGTCTGCGGACGGCTGGCGCCCACGCGCTTGATTTCGCCGCCTTCCAGCGCGCGCAGCAGCTTGGCCTGCAAGTCCAGCGGCAGCTCGCCAATCTCATCCAGGAAGAGCGTGCCGCCGTCGGCCTCTTCGAAGGCGCCCTTGCGCGCGCCCAGGGCGCCGGTGAAGGCGCCCTTCTCATGGCCGAAGAGCTCGCTCTCGATGAGCTCCTTGGAGATGGCCGCGCAGTTGACGGGCACCAGCGGCCGGTTCGCCCGCTGCGAGCAGGCGTGGATGGCGCGGGCCACCAGCTCCTTGCCGGTGCCGGACTCGCCCAGAATCGTCACCGCCGCGGAGGACGGGGCCACCCGCTCAATCAGCTCCGCCAGCTGCCGCACGGATGGATCGCCGCCGATGATGCCGTGGAAGGCCGTGGGCTCCTTGCGCGAGGTGGGCGCGGCGGGCTCCAGCACCAGCTCCGTCTCACCCACGCGCAGCACGGTGGGCAGCGGGACCTCCGCCTCGAAGATGCGCGCCGGGCCCAGCCACGTCCCGTTGGTGGAGCGCAAGTCCACGACGTGGAAGACGCCGTCGCGGCGGGTCACCTTCAGGTGCCGGCTGGATGCGAAGCGGTCCTGGAGCACCAGGTCGCAGCTGGCGTCCTTGCCCGCCGTGAAGCCGTCACCCGTGAAGCGGTGGACGGACTCGTTGAGGCCCTGCTTCACCCGCACCTGCGCGGGCTGCCAGCGTGGGGCCTGCGCGTCGCGGGACTGGACGGACGTCGTGTGGCCGACCTCGGTGGTGACGTCCGCGCCCTCGCTGCCGCCGCTGATGCGGAACACCGCGCGCCACTGGCCCAGCGCCAGGTCCGCGCCGTCCGGCAGCTCGCCGTGGGTGATGGACTGGCCGGCGACGGTGGTGCCCTTGCCGGACAAGTCCTCCACCCGGCAGCGCTCGCCGTCCCACAGCAGGGCTACCTGGAGGCGGCTCACCTCGGGGTCGGGAATGGCGACGTCGCTCTGCTCGCCGCGACCAAGCACCAGCCGTGCCCGGTCCACCCCCACCCGCAACACCTCCTCGCCACGACGAAAGAACACCAGCTCCGGCATCCCAGCCCTCTGTGCAGTCCAGCCCGTGAGCGCTTTACACGCCCTGGCGTTCCGCTTTCAACCCCGCGCCCCGGCAGGCACGCCAAGGAGGCGGTCGTCAGCGCCGCGGGAGGAACGTCGGCCGGTTGAGGAAGCCGCCGAGCCGTGCGGCGCGGAAGCTGGGGTCCTTCTTGTCCGGCGGGAGGATGGTGACGCCAGCGCCCACCAGGCCCAGCCGCTTCTGGAACTCCGGGTCCAGCTTGATATTCACATCCATGCCGGGCTCGCTGTACTCCAGCCGCTTGCCCAGCTTCAGCGTTCCGGTGGCCAGGGCCTCCAGCTCGTTGCTCTTCAGGCGCAGCGACTCCACCGTGCCCAGGCCCTTGACGAACTGGATGCGTCCGGTGAGCGCGCCCAGGTCGATTTGCGGCAGGTCCATGGGCACCGCCGTGCCGCCGCCCATGGGGATGGCCACCTTGCCGCCCTTGATGACCATGTTCCGGGTGTCCAGCGTCAGCTCGCCGTCGGCCTGGGACAGGTCCGCCTGCGCGCCGCTCTTGGGCATCGTCAGCGACAGGGCTGCGTTCAGTTCGCCGTCCAGGTCCAGGCCGGTGAAGGCCGGCAGGTTGCCGCCGGAGGCCTGGAGCCCGTCCGCCGTCACCTTGACGCGCGTGTCACCCAGCAGTCCCACGGAGGCGCTCAGCGTGCCGCCCATGACGCTGGCGCGCATCGCGACGCCCGGCGGGAAGAGGGCGGGGCGCAGCGCCACGCTCTCCAGCACCAGCGGCTCGCCCAGCTCCGCGGCGCCCAGCATGCCTTCGCCCTGCGCGAGCGACGCCACCGTGTCCGCGCTCAGCGGCTGGGGCGGCTTGCTCACGCGCACGTTGGTGGCGGTGATGCCCGCCAGGCCGGGCCGCAGCGAGCCGATGCGCACCGCGAGCCCCGCCTGGGCCGCTTCGCTGACCAGCCGCTTGCGGATGGCGTCGTATGGGAAGGTGATGAGCAGGCCCACGACGAAGGCCACCACCGCGAACGCGGCGTAGCCGAGGAGAATCTTCCAGCGGGCGGCTTTGGAGTCAGAGGACATGGGTCAGGGCTTCATCCGGTAGGTGGCGACAGTGGTCCACGCCGTCAGCGTGTCCGACGCGGGCCGCGGCTCGATGCGCAACAGCTTCACCTTCACCACGCCTGGACCGCTCTCCACCGTCTGCAGGAAGTCGGTCAGCTTGCGCAGGTCCACGTCCGTGAAGGTCAGCTCCACGGCGCTCTCCACGATTTTTCCGTCGCCGATGCCCACCTCGCCCTTGGGCGTCATGTTGGGCACCTGGAGACCGGCCAGCGTCGCCTTGTCCTCGATGTAGCTGATGAGCTGCACGTTGTTGGACGTGAGCTGCTGCTCCACCGACTGACGGTTGGCCTGCGCCTCGCGGAAGCTGGCGGCCAGCGTGTTCACCTCCTGCAGCTTGGTCAGCTTCTCCTCGGTGCGCTTGCGGTACCCGGACGCGCTGTTCGTGAACGTCATCACCACGGCGAACAGGACGAACACCAGCACCGCCGCGCCGGCGATGGACACCATGCGGCGCTCGCGCTCGCTGAGCCGCTCGAACCACGTCTGGATGGGGGCGAAGACTTCCTGAAGCTTGGCCATGGTCAGCTCTCTCCTCCCTGCTCACCAGGGCATTGCACCTGCACGTCCAGGCGGAAGGACATCTTGCTGCCGTCCCGGGTCTTCTCCACCTTGCCCTGCCGGACGTCCTTGAAGCAGTCGTGGCCCTTGATGGCGTTGGACAGCGTGTCTATCTGCTTCGAGGAGTCCGTTTCGCCCTCGAGGATGACGCGGCCCAGGTCAATCTGGATGCGGGTGAACTTCACCGGCATGTCGTCCGGCACGCGCCCCGTCACCTCCGCCAGGAGGTTGACCGCCGTCAGCCGGGGCAGCGCCGCCGCCGGGCTCTCCACGCCCGCGAGCATGTTGAGCGCGCGGTTGTAGTCCTTCTCGCACCGGCCCAGGATTCGCTGGGTGGTGTCACACAGCACGGCGTCCACCTGCGCCTCGCGCCGCGCCAGCACCGAGTTGCGCACCACGCCGAACGCGATGAGCAGCAGGATGAGCGTGGCCGCGAAGGACGCCAGGAGTCCCAGCTTGTCCTTCACGTAGTCGAAGTCGCCCTTGAAGGCGAACTCGCCCCGGCGGAGGTTGAAGCGCGGCGCGCGCACGCCCGCCGCGTTGCCGCGCAGGGCCAGCGAGTACGCCTGGGCCGCCACGGGCTGCTCCGCCTCGGGAATCGGCTTTGCGTCCGCGGGCAGCGCCAGCACCCGCACCGGCAGGTTCAAGTCCCGGGAGAGCTGCTCGGCGAGGCCCGGCAGCTTCGCCGTGCCGCCGCACAGCACCACCGCGCCCACCTGCTGACGGCTGCGGGCCGTGAAGGCCTTGAGGGTGGGGCGCAGCTCGCGCAGCAGCGGCTGCAGGCCGCGCACGAAGGCCGCCGCCGCGCGCTCCGCGTCCGGGCCCTGGGCCGCGCTGGCCACCGCGCCGTGCTGCTCCTTCCAGTGGTGCGCCTCCGCCAGCGACGTCTGGAACTCCGTCGCCAGCGCCTTGCTCAAGTCCTTGCCGCCACCGGAGAAGGTGCGCGCGAACTGGACGCCCTCCCCGGGCTTGCCCACCGACACGGTGGTGCGCTCATGGCCGATGTCCACCACCGCCACCGCGCCGCCTTCACCCGTGCCCTGGAAGAGGCCCGGGTGCTGCTGGAACAGGTTCTGGTAGGCCAGGCCCGGGTGCGTGACGATGCGCGGGTCCACCTTCAGCTCGGCCAGCAGCGCCAGCAGCGCCGTCAGCTCCTCCTTGCGCACCACGCCCACCAGCAGGTCGCTGGCCTTGTCCTTGCCTTCGCCGTCCTTCAAACCCACGACCTGGTAGTCGTAGACGACGTCGGAGATGTCGAAGGGCAGCTGGCTGCCGATTTCGAAGGGCAGCGTCGCCTCGACGCGCCGGGCGTCGGAGAAGGGCAGGCTCAGCGCGTGCGTGGTGAGCGCGGGGCCGGGCAGGGCGACGACAATCTGGTCCACGTTGCCCGGCGGGAGCTGGCCCAGCAGCTCCTGCACGGCGGCTCGCAGCGTGTCGGCGCGCTCGCCCTCCTGGGCACGCCGGACCTCGGCGAACCCATGGGTGGTGTGCGTCTTCGTCTTCGCCTCCAGCACCACGCCCTTCACGGCGTGACTGCCGAGGTCCAGGCCAAGGATACGGGCCATGCTATTCCTCTCTCCAATACAGGAGCCGGCCCAGGGTGTCGTCGAGCCGGATGACGGCGGTCAGCGTCTTCTGCACGCTGCCCGCTTCTCCCACAGATTTGATGGTGAAGGTCTGACTCTTGTCGCCCACGAGCCGGTTGCCCGCGACGTTGGACTTCACGGCCGGGTCCACCAGGATGCCCGCCGCTTCCACCACCGCGACGAAGTCCTGCACGGACATCCCGAAGAAGCTGAACATGCGCGCGGCGCGCACCCGTTCGATGAGCTCGTTGAGGAACACCGGATCTCTCAGGCGCGGGTCCGGCCGCGTCTGGTCCGCCACCGACATGATGGCCAGCCCCATCATCACCGGGTCATCGGTGTTGATGTTGGGCCGGCGGTTGATGTCCGGAAAGACGGTGAGGCGGTCCCGGAACGCCGACATGAACTGGTCGTTGACGCCGTGGACCCGGTACAGCTCGTCCACGCTGTCGAAGCGCGCGTTCTTGGGCTGATAGCTGGGTTCATAACGGCTGTAGGACGCGCCTTCATCCGAGAACCCGCCCGGCAGCGGATTCACCGGGTCCACCGGGTTGAAGGCCGAGCCTGTCCGGTCGTCGTCCGCCCAGTCCTTGAGGGCCAGGAGGACGTCCTGGGGCGTGCTGCGCACGTTGTTGGCGTCATCCCGCTCCCAGAGGAACTCGAAGCGCGGGTCCGCCATCATGTCCATGAGCCGCAGCGCCGTGGGCCGCGCGTCGCCGGCGCCCGCGATGAGGCGGTGGACGTTGAGCTTCTCTTCCTCGTCGGTGATGGTGGCCAGGAAGCAGCCCTCGAAGCCGCCGAACGAGCGCATGGTCATCTCCGAGGCCACCTCGCGCGCCGCCGGGTCCGCGTCCTCGTCATCCAGCTTGAAGTTGTCGTCCTGCTCGGGCTCCAGCGCGGACAGCTCTCCGCCGCCCGCGCCGTCGTTCTTCACCAGCCCGCGGAGCATGTGGCAGTCCACGCGCGCCATCTTGAAGAGCTGGATGTTGAGCGAGGAGGGCTGCACCTGCCCGGCCTGCGGCGTGCCGCCAATGCCCAGCTGCCCCAGGATGGCCGCCGGGTTGGGGATGGGCGTCTGGTCCACCTGCTTCTGGAAGCGCAGCAGCAGCCGCGACAGGGAGATGCCCGAGCGCGCCAGATAGTAGGCGCGCACTTCGTCCCGCTGGTTGGCCGCCAGCTGCAGGTCCACCCGGCTGTTGTAGGCGAAGTCGGTGGCAATCACCGTCAGGATGGCGATGGAGACGATGGCGATGATGAGCGCCACGCCGCGCGAGCGCCGCTCACGCCGAGCCGGGCGGGGCAGGGGCCTTTGTCGCCGCCGGGGCGGCCGCTGGAAGAAGGGCAGGGGCATGGCTCAGTACCTCGGCAGCTCCGTGTTGAGCATGATTCGGGCCTGGGTGACGTAACGGGCCTCCTTGCCGGTTTCGTCCACCGCCGTCAGCGTCACGCGCACCCGGGTGGGAAGAATCGCCTTGCGCTCGGTGCGCCGCGTGTCCCACTCGTCGTCCCACTCCTTCTTCTCCGAATCCCAGTAGGCGAACTCCAGCTCCTTCACGCCTTCGAAGAGCACGTCCACGTGGCCGCCCTGCTCCATGCGCTCGTCGATGTTCGGGTTGACGCGCCGCTTGAGGTCCTGCCGGCCGCGGGCCTCCCGGTCCTCCGACGCCTCCACGAAGTACTCGACGATGGCCTGGTCGGACTCCTTCACGTCCGTGTAGAGGCGCTGGTGCGCGAAGGTGGTGAGCAGCAGCTTGCCACGCTCCCCCACGAAGTTGGTGGGCCGGTCGTTCTGGTCCCGGAAGCGGGTGGAGTCGTAGCGGTCGCTCACGTAGGCCGAGCCAATCTCGCGCGCCATGCGGTTCATGGCCACGCGGACCTGCCGGTAGCGGTCCGCGTCCACCTCCACCGTCTCCTTCGCCGTCAGGCCCGTCTGGAAGGCCATGGCCACCACCGTGCCCATGAGGGCGGTGATGGCGACGGCCACCATGACCTCCATCAACGTGAACCCGCGCATGCGACGCCGCATCATTGCACCCCCCGGGGGCCGCCCGGCATCAGCGGGTTGCTGCCCATGTTGCCGCCGCGGCGGCCCAGGTCCTGCTGGGCGTCACCCAGGCGGCGCAGCGGCTGCCGCGTCGCCGGGTCCAGCATGATGCCGTTGGGGCCGGGGATGGGGTTGGCCACGGGCCGCCCGTCCTGCGTCACCCACTGGTTGTCGGAGCCTCCGCCCTGGGCCGCGGCGGCGCCGCCGTTGCGGTCCGAGCCCGGCCCGAGCGACACGACGTGCGTCACCAGGTCGATGCTCTCCACCTGCGTGCCTTCCTGCCAGTAGACGGTGAGATGCACCTCGCGGACCGTCTGGGTGATCTGCTCCACCATCTGCGTGAACATGGGCTGGGCCATGCCCATGGCCGCGCCGCCCATGCCGCCCAGGCCCGCGGCCTGGGGCCCGCCGGAGGACGCGCCGTCCGTGCCGCCGGCGGCGCCTCCGAAGAGGCCCGCCAGTCCGGACAGCGGGTCATCACCGCCGCCGCTGTCGCCAATGGGCAGGTTGAAGATGGCGCCAATGAGCTGGTCCGGCGTCACGCCGTCCGTCTTGGGCGCGATGATGCGCGCGCGCCACTTGAACTGGTTCCAGCCTTCATCGGAGAAGTCCCCGGACTCCTCCTGGTCGTCCAGGCTGAAGCCGTCGTCGTAGAGGTCCTGCTCCAGGTCCGTCATCTTCGACCGGGCCAGCAGCGACGCCACGGTGAGGCGCTTGGTGTAGACGTGGTTGGACACCGCGCCCGCGTTGAGGTCGAAGATGGCCATCAGCGCCAGCCCGAGGATGGCGAGCGCCACCACCACCTCCAGCAGCGTGAAGCCCTGAGCGCGCTTCATCGCGGCACCTCCAGCGCCTCGGCGACAATCTGCACCTTGCCGGTGAGCGGTGACACGTCCAGCGTCCAGACGTTGTCTCCCTGCTGCACGTAGACGTAGGCCTTCTCCGTGTAGCCCTGCGGGAAGAAGTAGAGGTACGCCACGCCGTTCTCCACCGGCTGACGCTGGTTGCGCGTCCACACGGAGACCTTGACGTCCGCGGGCAGCTCCCGCGCGGGGACCTCTTCGGACGTGTAGGAGGAGAAGCGGGCCGCGTTCTCCACGCGCAGCTGCTCACCCTCCAGCAGTTCCTGCGCGCTGGGGGCGTTCGTCCCGCTGCCGCCGCCCAGGTAGTTGCGCCGCTCGTCACGGCCGCTGCCGCTGCCCCGGTTGCGCGCGGCGCGCTCGCGCTCGCTGTTCTCCGCGCGCAGCGTCTCGTCGCGGTCTCTCGCGGTGGTGACGGCGCCCTCCGCGCATTCAGCGTGATAGCGCGTGGCCTGCTCGCTCTTGGGGTCGGGAATCTCGAAGACGAGCCGGCACGTCTGCCCGCGCAGCGCCGCGGAGTCATAGAGCGAGCGGATGAGGCCCGCCAGCTCGCCCGCGCTGCCCTTGGCCTTGGCGCCGGTGATGGAGCCAATGCCCATCACCGCCGCGGAGAACAGCATCGCGACGATGATGATGGCGATGGAGATTTCGATGAGCGTCAGGCCACGCTGGTGGCGGTGGCTCCGCTTCGTCATGGCTCCCCCCAACCGGCGGCCAGCACACCGCCACTGCTCAGGTCCGCGTCAGGCCCCGTTCCGCCCGGCTTGCCGTCCGCGCCGTAGGAGATGACGGCGCCCGTGGAGCCGTCCATCCAGTACACGTAAGGGTGGCCCCAGGGGTCCTCCGGCACGCGGTCCAGGAGCCGGGCCTGGATGAGCGGGGTGAAGCCTTCGGTCTTGGTGGGGAAGCGGCCCATCAGCCGGTGGTGGGACTTGAACATGCCCTCCAGCTTGCGGATGTCCGTGCGCGCCCGGCGCTGGCTTGCGTCCAGCGTCCGGTCCTCCGTCACATAGACGAGCGTGAAGGCGAGCCCCGTGGCCGCCACGAAGACGAACGCGAGGAGCATCCGCCCCAGGAGCCGGCGGCGGTCCGGCCCCTCGTGCGAGGGCGTCGGGGATGGAATGGCGTCGTGCTCTTTCATGCCCAAGCCCTGTCAACGCGTGGCGCGCGCGACTTGTTCGTTACTTGTTCGCGGTGGCCGTGTCCGCGGACGAGATGTCCGCGTCGCTGCCCTCACCGCCGGAGGCGCCGTCCGCGCCGTAGGAGATGATGACCGGCTTGCCGCCCTCGTTGATGTAGACGTAGTCGTTGTTCCAGGGGTCCTTGGGCATCTGCTCCAGCGCCTGCACCTCCACCAGCGCCTGCAGGCCGGAGGCCGTGTCCGGGTACTTCCCCTTCTTCGTGTAGTAGAGCTTCATCGCGCCCTGGATGTTCTTGATGTCCAGCGCGGCGCGGTCTCTACGGGCCGCCTCCAGCTGCGGGATGACGGCCACGCCCACCGCCGCGGCGATGAGCCCGAGGATGGTGATGACCACCATGATTTCGATGAGCGTCATGCCGCGGTTGCGGCGCTGCTTCTTCTGCTGCTTCTGGCTCTGGCGCATGTCTGCTCTCCATCCCGGGTGACTTTCTGGCAGTCCACCCTGGTGTCGTCGTGTCTTCTTGTCAGGGCGTCCGGGCGCTGTCCGCCGCCCCGGCGGGCGGGCGCGGCTGCTGGGGACCATACAGCCGGGCCCCCACGGTCAGCAGCGCCGCCGCCATGGCGACCATGGCCGCCAGGGTGACGCGTTGAATCCAACGGTCCGCCATGTCGTTCATCATTCCGCCACACCTCACCGGATGGCCGAGTTCACCTGCAGAATCGGCATCAGGATGGAGAGCGCGACGAATGCAATCACCGCGCCCATCACCACGATGAGGAGGGGCTCCAGCAGCGAGGTGAGGGCGCTGATGCGCACGTTCACCTGCGTCTCGTAGTTGTCCGCCACGCTGGTGAGCATCTCCTCCAGCTGGCCGGAGCGCTCGCCAATGGCGACCATGTGGTACACCAGCGGGGGGAACTCCCCGGAGCGCTTCAGCGGGTTGGCGATGCTCTCGCCCTCGCGGATGGAGTCGCGGGCCTTCTCCACGACCTCCGCCAGGACGGTGTTCGTCATGATGGCCTTGACGATGTCCATGGCCGCCAGCAGCGGGACGCCGCTCTTGAGCAGCGTGGACAGCGTGCGGGCGAAGCGGGAGATGGACAGCAGGCGCACCAGGTTGCCCACCACGGGGGCCTTGAGCGTGAAGCGGTCCCACTTGGGCTTGCCCGTCGGGCTCTGCGTCCAGCGCATGAAGAGGACCACGCCCAGCGCCATGCCCGGCAGCAGGATGAACCACCAGCTCTGGAAGAAGTTGCTGGAGGCGATGAGGAAGCGCGTGCTCAGGGGCAGCGTGGCCTTCATCGTCTCGAAGATCTTCGTCACCTTCGGCACCACGAAGACCATGAGGGCCACGAGGATGCCGCCGCCCACCACCATCATGATGGCGGGGTAGAGCATGGTGCTGAGGATCTTCTGCTGCAGGCGGGCCTGGTTCTCCGTGAAGTCCGCCAGGCGCGTGAGCACCGCGTCCAGCGCGCCGGAGGCCTCGCCCGCGCGCACCATGTTCACGTAGATGCTGGGGAAGATTTTCGGGTGCTGGCCCATGGCGTCCGCCAGGGACGAGCCTTCATTGACGCGCTGCTTGATGTCGGAGAGGGCGCGCTTGAAGCGCTCCTTCTCCACCTGGTCCACCAGCGCGCTGAGCGACTCCACCAGCGTGACGCCCGCGCCCAGCAGCGTGGACAGCTGGCGGGTGAAGATGGCTACGTCGTCGGTGTTGACGCGCCCCCGGCCCAGCTTGCGCAGGTCGATGTCGCGCGCCACCAGCGCCGCGTTGGTGCCCTTGGACACGGCGGCCCGGCTGCCTTCGGCCTGGGCCAGCACGTCCGTGAGGAAGATGCCGTCGGCGCGCAGCTTGGACCGCAGCGTCTTGGGTGAGTCCGCCTCGAGCAGGCCCTTGATCTGCTTGCCCGCGGAATTGAGACCTCTGTACTCGAAGACCGGCATGGTTCAGGAACCCCGGCCCCTCCCAGGGAGGAGCTGTCGGCTACATGTCCTCCTGGGTGATGCTGAGCACCTCGGCGATGGTCGTCTCGCCCAGGGCGATCTTCCGCGCGCCGTCATCCAGCAGCGTCGTCATGCCCTTGGACGTGGCGGACCGCTTGATGGTGGAGGCGTCCACGTTCTTCAGCACCAGTTGGCGCACGTCGTCATCCACGGGGAGGAACTCGTAGATGCCGGTTCGCCCGCGGTAGCCGTTGCGGTTGCAGGAGGGACAACCCGTGGCCTTGAAGATGCGTTCCACGCCGTAGCGCTGCTTGAAGGAGGCCACTGAATGGCCCAGCTCCTTCAGCTCCGCGTCCGTGGGCTCGTGGGGCACGCGGCAGTCCGGGCACACGCGGCGCACCAGCCGCTGGGCCAGGATGCCGGTGAGCGAGGACGCCACGAGGAAGGGCTCCACGCCCATGTCCACCAGCCGCGTCACGGCGCCCGCGGCGTCGTTGGTGTGCACCGTGGACAGCACCAGGTGGCCCGTCAGCGACGCCTGGATGGCGATCTCCGCCGTCTCCTTGTCGCGAATCTCGCCGACCATGATGACGTCCGGGTCCTGGCGGAGGAAGGAGCGCAGCCCCTGGGCGAACGTCAATCCAATCTTCGGGCTGATGGCCATCTGGCCAATGCCCTTGAGCTGGTATTCGACCGGGTCCTCGACGGTGAGGATGTTGAGGTCGGGCGTGTTGATCTTGGACAGCGCGCCGTAGAGCGTCGTCGTCTTGCCGGAGCCGGTGGGGCCCGTCACCAGGACGATGCCGTGCGAGCGCTTGATGACGGCTTCCATCGACTCGAGCGTCTTCTGGCTCATGCCGATCTCCGCCAGGTCCAGCAGCGTCGCCGTCTTGTCCAGCAGACGCATGACGATGCGCTCGCCGAAGGACGTGGGGATGGTGGACAGGCGGATGTCGATGTCGCGGCCGGCCAGCTTGATGCGGATGCGGCCGTCCTGCGGCAGGCGCTTCTCCGCGATGTTGAGCTGCCCCATGACCTTCACGCGGCTGACGATGGCGTTCTGGTAGCGCTTGGGCGGCTTGATGACCTCCTGCAGCACACCGTCCACGCGGAAGCGCACCAGCAGCTCGCGCTCCATCGGCTCGATGTGGATGTCGCTGGCGCGCTCCTTGGCGGCGCGGAACAGCACGGAGTTCACCAGCCGGATGACGGGCGCCTCGTCGTCCTCGTCGAGCAGGTCCTTGGGCTCGTCCAGCTCATGGGCGATGGCGTCCAGGTCCTGCGTTTCCATCTCGTCCACGAGCTGCTCCGTCTCATTGACGGAGCGGTCGTAGACGCTGTTGATGGCGTCGGTGATGGTGGAGCCCAGCGCGATGCGCTGGCTGACGCTCTGGCCCAGCAGCACGCGCACGTGGTCCAGCGCCGCGGTGTCCAGCGGGTCGGCCACCGCCACCGCCACCGTGTCCCCCTCCAGGGACAGCGGGAGGATGCGCGACTGCTTGGCGAAGTTGATGGGGATGCGCTTGACCAGCTCCGCGTCCACCTCTTCGGCGAAGATGCGCGCCAGGTAGGGCAAGTCCAGCTGGTGCCCCAGGGCCTTGGCCACGTCCTCCTCGGAGACCGCCTTCATCCCCACCAGGGCCTCGCCAATGCGCTGCCCCTTCTCGTCCTGGACGGCGAGCGCCTCCTGGAGCTTCTCCGCGGTGAGCGAGGGGACGATGGCGCGCAGGATCTCCCCCAGTGGGCGGCCACACAGGTAGGCCTGTCCGTGCGCCACGAGCTGCGTGGCGTCGTTGCGCGGGGAAGCCGCGCCGCTGGAGGCGGCGCTGGTGAGGATGGGGTCGGCGGTCGGGTTCATGGCGTCTATTCCCCCGCCTCCGGCTGGATGCGCAGGCTTTCGGCGTCTCCCGCCTCGGGGACCGGGATGGCCTCGGGCGGGGGCTGCTCGAAGTTCTGCGGGGCGGGCACTGGTTCTTCCGAACCATCCGGAGGCGGGATGCCTTCCCGCACCGCCGGTTCACCTTCCTCCGCCGGGGCAACAGGCGCCTGCCGCTGCGTGGAGGGCACGGCTCCCGGGCTGCTGCCCGGGGGAGGGGTCGGGGCGATGATGCGCTCGCCGGATACACCCGGACCGCCGTTCTCCGCGCGCTGCTCCTCCTGCGTCACCTTCTGGCCCATGCGCGACAGCGGACCGGGCTTGCGGGTGAAGTCCACCGCCACGTCGTAGCCGGGCACCTGGCCATAGAACTGCTCCACGAACTGCTGCCGCTCCTTCATCTTGCGCTCGAAGATGACGCGGAAGTCCTCCGGCCCCCGGATGATGTAGGGCGTCAGGAAGAGCAGCAGGTTCGTCTTCGTCTTGCGGCGCGTCGTGTCGCGGAACAGGTGGCCCAGGAGCGGGATGTCTCCCAACAGCGGCACCTTGGACACGCTCTCCAGGGTGCGGTCCTGCATGATGCCGCCAATCACCAGCGTCTCCTGGTCGCGCGCGATGACGGTCGTCTTCGCGCTGCGGCGGGACGTCGTGGGGCCGAGCACCGGGTCGGTGGAGGCGATCTCCTCCGTCTGCTGGTTGATGACCAGGCGGATGTAGTCGCTCTCGTTGATCTGCGGCTTCACCGTCAGCTTCAGCTCCACGTTCTGACGGGTGATGGGGGCGTAGAGCGACCCCAGGCCGCCCAGGCCGCCCAGCAGGCCGCCGCCCAGGCCACCCGCGACGCCGCCGGTGCCCACGCCGCCCCCGAGCGAGCCCAGCGAGGACGGGTTGAAGCCGGACTGGAAGGGCACGTTCTGGCCCACCGTGATCTCCGCCTCCTCGTTGTCGCTGGTGAGGATGTGCGGCGTGGAGAGCACGTTCACATCCGAGCTCTGCTGCATGGCGTGCAGCACCACGCCGAAGGCCGGGATGCCCAGCTTCTCCAGCGCGGGGATGACGGGGCCCTGGAGGCCGGCGAGGAAGCCGCCGTAGGACGCCAGGCTGGTGAGCGACAGGGACGGCGGCAGGCCGTTGCCGGAGGTGTTGGTGCCGATGAGGCCGGGCACCGGGCCATTCTCCGTGCTCAGGCTGAAGCCGCTGTGCAGGTTCATGCCGAACCGCGCGTTGCGGTCCAGGTTGACCTCCATGATGACGGCCTCCACGAACACCTGGCGGCGCGGCTTGTCGAGCTGCTGGATGACCTGGACGATGTTCTTGTAGTCCGCCGCGCTGGCGACGATGACCAGCGAGTTGCTGCCCTTGTCGGCCGAAATCTTCACCTCGCCGCTGAACAGCTCCGCCGCCTGCGTCGTGGTCGCGGCGGGCGCGCCCGGCGGGCGGGCCGGCATCGGCATGCGGCCTCGCTGGGGCGTGCCGCCGGTGCCCTGGGCCAGCGACTGGAGCGTGCTGGCCAGCTCCTCCGAGTTGGCGTTCTCCAGGTAGTAGACGTTGATGCGCCCGCCGCCGCTGGTGGGGATGTCAATCTGCCCGACGATGTCCTGGATGCGGTCGAAGGCCGCGGGGCTGGCGACGATGATGAGCTTGTTGGTGCGCTCGTCCGGGATGATCTGCGACAGCGTCACCGGACCGCCCGTAGCGCCCTGGGCCGCCTGCGCCGCCGCCTGGGCCTGGGGGCTGCCGGCAGGCAGGTTGCGCGCGGCGGGCTGGCCGGGGCGGGCGCCCTTGGCCTCGAAGAGGCGCTGCACCGTGTTGGCCACGTCCTGCGCGGAGGCGTACTGCACCTGGATGATGCGCATCTCATCGCTGGCGGCGCGCGTATCCAACTGGTGGATGATGCGCTCCAGGCGGTGGATGTTGGAGCCCACGTCGTTGATGATGATGGTGTCGGGCGGATACGGAATCGTGTCGCCGTCCTTGGACACCAGCTGCTGGAGCACGCCGCGCAGCGGCTCCACCTCCACGTTCTGCACGCGGAACAGCTTGGTCACCATCTGCTCGTTGGTGGTGTACGGCTCACCGTCCTCGATGATGGTCGGGATGGGGTTCTGCTTCGCCGAGCGCTTGTCGACGATCTTCATGAACCGGCCGTACTGGTAGACGGCGAGCCCGTTGGCGTCGAGCGAGGCGAGGAAGGCGGAGTAGAAGGCGTCCGCGTTGACCTCCACCCGGCCATTCTCCGGGCCGATGATGGAGATCTTCCCGCGCACGTTCTCCGGCAGGATGAAGGTGCGGCAGGTGGCGTCCGCGACCGTCTGGACCAGCTTTTCGATCTCCACCTTGTCGAAGTAGATGCCGTAACGGGCATTGCGGCGGGCCTCCTCGCACGTGGGCGTGCGGCGGGGACCCGCGTTGGCTTCACCGGCGTTGGTGGAGCCAGGGCCTTGAGGGGAAATCGTCCGCTCTCCGGCGGAGCCAGAGGGCGGTGAGCGGCGCTGGGCCTGCGCGGGAACGGCGAGCGCGAGGCACAGGCAAAGCATCCAGGACGGGAGCGTCTTCATGGAGGAGCGGGCGCTGCGGAGGTGATTAACGGACGTTGTACGACTTGCGGATCGGCGCACCGTTGCGCTCGATTTCGATCTCGATGCGGGCTGCGTCTTTCATCTTCGAATAGACCTCCAGCGCCTTCTCCGGGCTGTTGAGGTCGAATCCGTTGATGCGACGGATGACGTCGCCATTCTGGACGCCAATCTTGGAGTAGATGGAGTCCGGACGGATGGAGAAGAGCTTGAAGCCCACCGCCTGACCGTCCTTGAACGCGGGCACGATGCGCGCCTGCATGGCGACGCTGTTGAGGTTGTTGAGCGTCTTGTCGATTTCCGCGCGCGGAACCTCGTACTCATTCTCGCTGGTGGCGCGGATGCCACTGCCGTCACCAGGCGGCGCGGTGTTGGCCTGGGCCACCGGAGGCGAGGGCGGCACGAAGGCCCCGTCACCCGGGTTGCCGTCGATGAACTCGCGCCGACCGCCGTTGATGATGATGACGCGCTCGCGCTCGATGGCCTCCACGGTGGCACCCTGCAGGGAGTTGCCCACCATGAAGGTCTGCGAGCGCTGCGTCGTCATGTCCAGGATGGAGGCGAAGGACCAGTCGGGGTTGCTCGCCACCAGCGTGCCGAGCAGCTTCACCCGCAGGCCGCTCTTCACGGGCGCGGCGTTGGGGTCCACCTCCGCGGAAGCGCCGCCGGGCTCCTGAACCTCGGGCTCGGGCTCGGGCAGCCTGATGCCCGTCAGCCGCGACAGACGGTCCAGGTCGAGCATCGCCATGGCCGTCTCGCTGCGGCGCGGCTGTGAAGGCGCGCGAGCGGACGACCCCCCGGTGGGAACGGGGGAGATGGCGGACTCGACGAACAGGTTCACCGTGCTCGCCGCCAGCACTCCGACGAGCAGGATGAACACCAGGTTCACCGTCCAAAAGTATTTTCGAAAGAAGAGTTCCATCACGCTTCCAGGAGAAAGCCGGGCCCTCATTGAGCAAGCCAGGTGCCATCGCGGGCCAGGCGGGCAAGACAGGACCTACGGCCAACTACTTGAAATTATTTCGGAATAGCAGGCGCCCCTGACACGCGCTGCGGCCCCTGAAACCCCGCCGGACAAATTGTCAAAGGCAGGCGGGGGGCGGTGTGACGCCCTGTCAGTCGTCGGTGTCGGTGTCGGGGCCTGGCGGCGCGGCGCCGGGGCCGTCCCCGGTGGACTGCTCGCGCTCCAGCTTGCGGTAGATGGTCCGCGCGGCGATGCCCAGCAGCCGTGCGGCCAGCGTCTTGTCTCCGCGGGTGTGACGGAGCGTCTCGTGGATCACCCGGCGCTCGATTTCCTCCATGGGCGTGCCAATGGGGATGACGAGCTGTCCGGCCGAGCCCAGCGGGCCCTTTCGCACGGCTTCGGGCAGGTCGCTGGCCTCCAGCACCTCGCCGCGCGCCAGCACCACCGCGCGCTCCACCGCGTGCTCCAGCTCGCGCACGTTGCCGGGCCAGGCGTAGTTCTCCAGCACGCCCAGCGCCTCCTGCGAGAAGCCGCGCAGCACCTTGCCATTCTTGGCGGCGAAGCGGCGCAGGAAGGCGTCCGCCAGCAGGGGGATGTCCTCGCGCCGTGAGGCGAGCGCGGGCACGCGAAGCTCCACCACGTTGAGCCGGTAGTAGAGGTCCTCGCGGAAGCGGCCCTCGGCCACCTCCTTCTGCAGGTCCTTGTTGGTGGCGGCGACGAGGCGCACGTCCACCTTCACCGTCTGCGTGCCGCCCAGCCGCTCGATTTCGCCCTCGGCCAGCGCGCGGAGCAGCTTCACCTGGGCGGGCAGCGGCATCTCCCCGACTTCGTCCAGGAAGAGGGTGCCGCCGTGGGCGCGCTCGAAGCGGCCCTCGCGCCGGGCCACCGCGCCGGTGAAGGCGCCGCGCTCCACGCCGAAGAGCTCCGCCTCCAGGATGTTCTCCGGCAGCGCGCCGCAGTTGACGGCGACGAAGGGGCCACGGACCCGCTGGGAGAACTCGTGGACGGAGCGCGCGGCCAGCTCCTTGCCCGTGCCGGACTCCCCCAGCAGCAGCACCGTGGCGGTGGAGGGGGCCGCCTGGCGGATGGTGTCCAGCATGGCGCGGAAGGCGGGGGACTGGCCCACCATGGAGCGCCCGCCCGCCGCGCTCATCTCCGCCAGCTTCGCCTTGAGCGACTGGTTCTCCGCCACCAGCGCCCGCTTCTCCAGCGCCTTCTGGATGGCCTTCACCAGCGCGTGGCGCTTGAGGGGCTTGGTGATGAAGTCGTAGGCGCCGTCCTTCATGGCCGCCACGGCCGTCTCCACCGTGCCGTAGGCCGTCATCAGCACCACCTCCACGTCCGGGCGGATGGCGCGCGCGGCGCGCAGCAGCTCCTGGCCGTCCATGTTGGGCATCATCAGGTCGGTCACCATGGCGGCGACCTCCGGCCGGCGCAGCAGCTCCAGCGCCTCCGTGCCGTTGGCGGCGGCCAGCGTGGCCATGCCCTCGCGCTGGAAGATGCGGACGACCGAGTCGAGGTTCGCGCGGTCGTCGTCGACGACCAGGACCGTGGGGGATGTCATGTTGTGCGCAACCTCCTGCAAGTCGTGTTCCTTCAAGCGGATTCCTCGTCCGGCTCCAGTGGCCCTCCGCCCATCCGGCCAATGTCCTCGCGCCGCACCTTGTCGACGTTGAACTTCCGGGCGCTGGCCAGCATCCGGTCCACGGTGGCGTCGAAGTCCGGCTTCCCGCCGTCCTTGCGGAAGCGCAGGAAGTTGATGCGGGCGACGACGAAGTTCTTGAGGTACGGGCTCTGGAGGCCCCGCTCCTTGAGGGCGTCCACGACGGCCACCACGGCGTCATCCAGCTCCAGGAGCCGCCGGGCCCGGGCCTCGCGCAGGGGCAGGGCGTCCTGGAGCGGCGTGTCGAGGAAGTCCTCCACCGCCTTCACGAAGGGGTGGTAGGCGCCCGCGGAGAAGCGGGGGCGCTGCTCGTAGGCGGCGCCCAGGGTGACGAAGGAGGGCTCCTCGAAGAGGTGGGCGAAGGCCGTCTCCGGCCCCCTGCGCTCCGCGCCCACCAGGCCGCGGTACATGCGGATGACCTCCAGCGAGCGCTCCTTGAGGTTGTGGGCCTTCTCCGTGTTGAGGGCCAGAATCTGGTAGGCCACGTCCTCCTCCGGCAGCACCAGGGCGATAATGGACTTGGCGCCCAGGAGCCGGCTGGCGTGCAGGCGGTGATTGCCGTTTGGCGTCCAGTACCGTCCGTCCTTGCGCACGGCGATGACGGGGTCCAGGAAGCGGTCCAACCGCTCCATGGCGCCGGCCAGCCGCTTCACGTGGGGCTCGGACACGTCGCGCTGGTAGGGCGTGGGCTCCACCTTGTCGATGGGCAGCACGGAGAACACCACAGGGTGGCCGCCCAGCGGGTCGCGGTACACGCCGAGCACCTCGCCGCCGTCCTCGCGCACCGCCTCCAGCAGCTGCGTGGGGTACTCCACCGAGTCGCTGGCCACCTCCGCGGGGGACAGGCCCCGGGACTTCGCCGCCGCCTTCTCGCGGCGGGGCTTGCGCGGCGTGGCCGCCTTCTTCACGGCGGGGGACTTGCGTGCGGACTTCGCTGCCATGGGCTGCACCCTCCTCGTGCTGCTTGGAGCGTTCTACGAGGGGGCCCTGACACGTCCCCCGCCGGCGCACGGTAGGGGGGACGTGTCAGGGTGGGCTACTCGCCCGAAACGGTGAGCTGCCGGAAGCGGACAGTGGGCGCGCCCACCGAGCCGCCGCGGAACTGGAGGTCGCTGCCGATGCCGTCCAGGTCCTTGAGCATCTGCAGCAGGTTGCCCGCCACCGTCACCTCCTGCACGGGGTGCGTCAGCTCGCCCTTCTCAATCCACAGGCCGTTGGCGCCCGCGGACAGCTCGCCCGTCACCGCGTCGGTGCCGTGGCCCAGCAGGGCGGTGACGTAGAAGCCGCTGTCCACCTCGCGCAGCAGCGCCTCCGGCGTCTTCGAGCCCGCCTCCAGGTACAGGTTGCTGGTGCCAATGGAGGGCAGCCCGTTGTAGCCGCGTGACGCGTTGCCGGTGGTGCGCGCCTTCGCCTTGCGAGCGGTGAACGCGTCGTAGAGGAAGGACTTGAGCACGCCCTGTTCAATGATGGGCGTGCGCCGCGTGGGCACGCCCTCGCCGTCGAAGGGCGCGGTGGCCAGCCCGCGGGGCATGAGGCCATCGTCCACCAGCGTGACGTGCGCGCCCGCCAGGCGCTTGCCCAGCAGCGGGGCCAGGAGGCTGGCCTTCTGGTACACGGCGTTGCCGTCCGCCGCGCCGGCCACGTCCGACACGAAGGACGCGGCCACCTGCGGGTCGAACAGCACGGGCACCTGCTGCGTCTTCACCCGCCTGGCGCCCAGCATCCGCACCGCGCGGCGCGTGGCCTCGCGGCCGATGGACTCCGGTCCGTCCAGGTCATCCAGGAAGCGGCGGTAGTCCATCCAGTAGCCTGTCTGGAGCCCCTTGCCGTCGGAGGCCACCGGCGCCGCGTACAGGTACACGTAGGTGCCGGAGTACGCGCCCGTCACGCCCTCGCTGGAGGCCATGTAGACCTCGGACACGGAGTCCCCGGCGCCCACGCCGTTGAAGGCGATGATGCGCGAGTCCTCCGCCCGGGCCGCCTTCTCCACCTCCAGCGCCGTCTTGATCTTCCAGTCCCCGGGGAGCTCGGCGACCTGGGTGTCGAAGAGCAGGCCGGTGTCACCGAAGCGGCCCAGGTCCTTGCCGGAGGGCAGGCCGTTGAGCTTGCTGGGGGCGGAGAACTCGGCCAGCTTCAGGGCCTGGTCCACGATGTGGTCCACGGCGCCGGGCTCGAAGTCGGACGTATAGGCGAAGCCCAGGCGGTCCTTGAGCACCACGCGCACGCCCACGCCCTTGCTGGTGGACTGCGTGAGGTCTTCAATCTGCCCCTGGTGCACGCGCACGCTGCTCTGGCGGCCCACCTCCAGGAAGGCCTCCGCCTGGCGGGCACCCTTGCGCCTGGCGCGCTGGACGATTCTCTTCGCGAGCTGCTGGTAGTCCATGGTTGGTGCTCTCTCTCAGGCGACCTTGGTTCCGCCAACGGTGATGTTGTCGATGCGCACGGTGGGCAGCCCCACGCCCACGGGCATGGACTGGCCATTCTTCCCGCATATGCCCATGCCCGGGTCCGGCATGGGGTCGCAGCCCACGCGTGACACGTTCTTCATCGCCTCCGGCCCCACGCCGATGAGCGTCGCGTTCTTCACCGGGCGGCCCAGCTTGCCGTCCTCGATTTGATAGGCCTCGCTGACCTCGAAGACGAAGTTGCCGTTGGTGATGTCCACCTGCCCGCCGCCGAAGGTGGCGCAGTACAGGCCGCGCTTCACCTCCTTGAGGATGTCCTCGGGGGCGTGGTCACCCGGGGCCAGGAAGGTGTTCGTCATGCGCGGCATGGGCAGGTGCTTGAAGGACTCGCGCCGCCCGCTGCCGGTGCTGCGCTGGCCCATGAGCTGCGCGTTGAGGCTGTCGTAGAGGTAGCCCTTGAGCACGCCGTTCTCGATGAGGACCTTGCGCTCGCCGGGGTTGCCCTCGTCGTCGATGTTGATGGAGCCGCGCCCGCTGGAGACGGTGCCGTCGTCGATGATGGTGACCAGGTCGGACGCCACCTGCTCACCCAGCTTCCCCGCGAACAGCGAGGTGCCCTTGCGGATGAAGTCCGCCTCCAGGCCGTGGCCCACCGCCTCATGCAGGAGGATGCCGCTCCAGCCCGGCGCCAGCACCACCGTCTGCGGGCCGGCCGCGCAGTCCACCGCGCCCAGCGTGGCCACCGCCTGACGCGCCGCTTCCCGGGCCACGTCCTCCGGGGAGAAGGCGTCGAAGTGGCTGAAGGGCACGCGCCCGCCGCCGCCGTACATGCCGGTGCGCTGCTCGCCGCCCTTGCCCTGGGCCACCACCCTCACCGAAAGCCGGCACAGGTCCTGGGTGTCCTCGGTGTAGCGGCCGTGGGTGTTGGCCACGGCGATGCGCCGCGTCTGGTCCACGTAGCCGCCGTTGACCTGCTTCACCCGTGCGTCGAAGGCGCGGGCGGCCTTGTCGGCGCGCATGAGCAGGCCCGTCTTCAGCGACACCTCCACGTCCATCAGCGGGGTGCTGACGTGGTAGTGGCTGGGGACCGCGGCGCGGCGCACGGGGAAGCTGCGCTCGGCGCCGCCACCCTGGGCAATCATGGCCGAGGTGGAGGCCGCGCGCAGCAGTGCGGGCTCGTCCCAGTCGTCGGAGAAGGCGTAGCCCACCTTCCCGCCGGAGATGACGCGCACGCCCACGCCCTGGACCAGGCCCGTCTGGGCGCTCTTGATGCGGGATTCTTCCAACTGCACCGCCGTGGTGAGCGTGCGCTCGACGTACACCTCCGCGAAGTCGCCCCCACGCTCCATGGCCACGGCGAGCAGGCGCTCGAGCAGCGGCTGGGGCAGCAGGGCGGCGGGCGTGGACCGCCGGGCCACGGGTGGGGCCAGCTTCGAAGAGGGGGCGCGCTTCGAGGGCGCAGACGCTCGGGGCATATTTCGGAACTCCCGCGGTGAAGTCGATGGGGTATGTGGCAGCCTACATAGGAGGGGGCGCCGCCGGGAGCAACGCTCAAGGGCCCCCGTTCTTTCCCTGATCCGCGGCCTGTCCGCATTCCCACCATGGAGACGGCGCTCTAAGATGCCCGGCGCTTCGAGACTGGAAACCGCCCCATGCCTCCTCGTCCTCCTCCCTCTTCCCGTGCTGGCGCCGGTCGTTCCGGTGGTGCTGCGGGTGAGGACCCAGACTCCATGAAGTCCCCCGCCCGGCGCCGCCCCGTGTCCGAGGACGAGGACTTCGCCGCGCCCGCATCCGGCGAGGACGGCTACCCAGACGACGGGCCGCCCAACCCGGACCTCTACGGTGAGGAGGAACCGGGCCGCTCCCGCACAGGTGAGACGCGCGTGGCCTCCGTCGAGTCGGTGGAGGCGGAGCGCCGCTCCCGCGACGAGGACGAAGACGACAACGCGGACGCCACGCGCGCGGGTCCTCCGGTGCAGATGGAGGTGCTGGAGGGGCCGGACAAGGGCCGCAGGAAGCGCTTCCAGAGCGTGCGGATGGTGGTGGGCCGCAACAAGGACTGCGACTTCGTGCTGGAGGACCAGTCCGTGTCCCGCCGGCACCTGGAGCTGGTGTACGGGCAGGCCGGCGTGGTGATGCGGGATTTAGGCAGCGTCAGTGGCACCCAGGTCAACGACCAGCGCGTGGACGAGTGCCTGCTGAAGCACGGTGACGAAATCTCCGTGGGCAAGACGCGCCTTCGCTTCGTGGACGAGGCGGAGCAGATCAAGGAGCTGCGCGCCCAGGCGGAGGCCCGCGAGGCGGAGGAGAAGCGCGAGCGCGAGGCGGCCGCCCGCGAGGCGGAGGAGAAGCGGAAGAACCAGGCCGCCGCGCGTGGCAGCGAGGCGGACCCGAACGACCCGCGCTTCAACGAGGCCACCAACGCCAACTACAAGCTGCCCGACTCGCTCAAGGAGGGCTCCGGCGGCAAGGGCGCGGTGGCCGTGCCCCGGTCCCGTCCGCCCATCCGGAGCACGCCGACGCGTTCGAGCGGCGGTGCCCTGACGGGCAAGCAGAAGGCGCTCATCGGCGGTGGTGGCGCGCTGGTGGTGGTGCTGGTCATCGGGCTGATGCTGATTCCGTCCGGGCCGCCGCCCCCGCCTCCACCGGACCCGAACGTGGAGCGGGCGAAGGTGTTGATGCAGCAGGCGCGCGAGTCCGTGCGCGCGGAGGACTTCGCCAACGCCGTCCGCCTCGTCGGGGAGGCGGAGAAGCTGGTGCCGGGCATCGACGCGGACAACCTGGCCCGGGGGGGCGCGCACGCAGTTGGAGGTGATGACCTCGCTGGACGCGGTGCGGGGCCTCATCGAGGAGAAGCAGTTCGACGAGGCGCGCGCGAAGCTGGAGGCGACGCCGCAGGGCACGGCGAAGACGGATGACCTGCGCCGCAAGCTGGCGACGGAGCTGGAGGAGCAGGACATCGCCTGGCGGCTCCAGCAGGTGGAGGAGTCCTTCGCCTCGCGCGACCCGGAGACGATTCGCCCGCTGATTTCGCAGCTGCCGCCGCTGAACCGGCCGGCCTACGAGGTGAAGCTGACGGACCTGGAGGCCGAGCTGGCGAAGGAGGCCCAGGACGCGTCGCGGCGCAACCGCAACGCCGCGGCGCGCGCGGCGGAGCTGGCCAAGGAGCGGCGCAAGGAGTTCATCGCCGAGGCCTTCGCCGACGTGGAGCGCCGCTTCAACGGGGGGGACTACCAGCGCGCCGTCCTGGAGTGTGACCGGGTGATGGACAAGCACCGGGCGGAGAAGGACGTGAAGGACCGGGCCCTGGCCCTCAAGCGGCTGATTCCCCAGTTCCGGCGCGCGCTGGAGGACGGGCAGAAGAAGCTGGACGCCAACTCGCTGGAGGCGGCGGCGAAGCCCCTGCGGCGCGCGGCGGCGCTGTACCGCCAGATTGGCTTCCGGGGCTCGCTGGGGAACAGCATCGACGAACAGCTCGCGTCGTCCTCGCTGGCGGCGGGGCAGAGCGCGCTCAAGAAGGGCGACCTGGGCGCGGCCGGCGCGCACTTCCGCGAGGCGCTGCGGCTCAACCCGGGCGACGGGCGGGCGCGTGAGGGACTGGAGACCCTGCAGAAGAAGGCGGAGGAGCTCTTCCTCCGGGCCTACATCCAGCGGGACAGGGATCCGCAGGCCGCGGCGGAGATGTTCAAGGTCGTCATCGAGACGGCCTCGGAAGGCTCCGACGTCAAGCGCAAGGCGGAGATGTATCTGAGCGAGCTGCAGCCGTGAGTGGCGGCGGGCCGACCATGATTTGCCGGGGAGAAAAGGGATGAACGAGTCGTCGCTGCGTGAGCTCGGGATGGACCTCATCGAGGAGCGCCAGTTCGAGCGAGCCCTGGCCGTATTCGCCGAGGCGGTCCGCCGCGTCCCCGCGGACCACCGCGCGCGGATGCTGGCCGCGCGCTGCCTGGCGGAGCTGGGCGAGCGTGAGCGCGCCGTCACCGCCTACCACGCCTGCGCGGAGGGGCTGCTGCGCCGTGACTACCTGCTGTCCGCCATGGCCGCGTGCAAGCTGGCGTTGGACCTGGCGCCCAACGAGCGGCGCCTGAAGGAGACGCTGTTTCGCGTGCACGCGCGCGCGGTGCGCAACGCGCCGGGCCGCGCGGTGGTGCCCCCGCCGCTGCCGCCCGAGGTCCTCTACGACGGCAAGGTGGAGACGGACCTGATGGGGCTGCAGGGCGAGGAGCTGTCCAGCCGCGCCATCGAAGTGCTGGCCGCGACGGACCCGGGCGGCGCGGCGGACCCCAACAGCCGTCCGCCGCTGCCGCTGTTCGCGGAGCTGGAGCGGGATGCCTTCGTGGACCTGGTGCGGCTGATGGCGTGGCGCCGCGTGAAGCCGGAGGAGGCGGTGAGCCGCGAGGGCGAGCCCGCCGACTCCCTCTACGTGTTGGTCGCTGGCAAGGCGGAGGTGACGCGGCAGATGGAGGGCGAGGCGCGCACGCTGGGCTTCCTCGGCGGCGGCTCCATCTTCGGTGAAATCGCGCTGCTGACGGGCGCGCCGCCCACGGCGACGGTGTCCGCGGTGTCGGACACGGAGGTCTTCGAGATTCGCCGCGAGCACCTCAACGCGGTGGCCAAGAGCCACCCCTCGGTGCCGCAGGTGCTGGCGGACTTCGCGCAGCAGCGCATGGCGCGCAACCTGATGGCCACCTCGCCCATGTTCCAGACGATGCCGGAGTCGGAGCGGGGCGCGCTCTTGGGGCGCTTCACCTTCCGGGCGCTCCAGGCGCGGGAGAAGGTGCTGGTGGAGGGCGAGCACTCGCCGGGGTTGTTCCTGGTGCTGGCCGGGGAGCTGGTGGTGCAGAAGGAGGACCCGGCGGGCGGCGTGGTGACGCTGGGCATGCTGCGCGAGGGCGAGGTGGCGGGCGAAATCTCCCTGCTGACGGGCCTGCGCGCCACGGCCACGGTGGCGGCGGCGCGCAAGACGGCGGCGGCCTTCCTGGAGCGCGCGGCCTTCCACGAGCTGGTGACGGCCGTCCCGGACATCCGCACATACCTGGAGCAGCTGTCGGACCGCCGGCTGAAGCAGATTGGCGAGGCGCTGCGGCCCGCGGAGATCATCGACGCGGACGAACTGGTGCTCGAGCCCGAGGCGGCGTGAGGCGGCCATGGTGAACGTGACGCGCTCGCAGGTGGTGGGCGGGGTGCTGGCGCTGCTGGCGGCCGGCGCGGTGCTGTACTTCTGGCCTCGGCAGCAGCTCACCGTGGAGGAGGCCATTCGCCGCCAGGTGGTGGTGATGACGCGGGAGGCGGAGGAGAAGGACGTGGGCGGGGTGATGGCGCACGTCTCCGAGCGCTTCCGCTCCAACGGGCAGGGCGGCTGGTCGAAGAAGGACGTGCGCGGCATCCTCACCGCGCAGGTGCTGCGCGGCCAGTGGGTGCGCGTCTTCGTGACGAATTTGGAGGTGCGCGAGGTGTCTCCCACGGAAGGGGAGTTCAACGCGCGCTTCATCTTCGGCCGCTCGCAGGCGGAGAAGGTGGAGGACCTGGCCGCCGACAGCGTGCTGAGCGCCTACCTCATCGAAGGCGCTTTCGAGAAGGAAGAGGACGGCGAGTGGCGCGTGGTGCGCGCCCGCCCTGAGTCCATCAGCCCCACGGACCTACTCTAGGAGCGAGCCCGACTCCGCCTTCCAGGCCTTGGCCATGCGGGCCTGGCCGGCGGACTCCAGCCGCTCGCGGATGTCCTCCACGCGCTCCGCCAGCGCCTCGCGCGGAGTGCCTTGCGCCCGGGCTCGCGCGAGCCCGAAGAAGTAGTGCTGGCAGCCGGCGGCGTGCTCGCCCTGCGCGAAGAGTAGGTCCCCCATGGCGGTATAGGCCTCCGCCATCAACCCCGCGCCGCTGTCGGGGGCCACGGCGGCCAGCAGCGGGCGGGCGCCCTCGTAGTCCTTGCGCGCCAGCAGCAGCGCGCCCTTGGCGTACTGGGCCCGGGCCAGGTCCACGCCGCGCGCGGCAAGGGCCTTGTCGTAGGCGGCCAGGGCATCGTCCTGACGAGAGGCGGCCTCCAGCACGCCGCCGCGCGCCAGCCAGTAGCGGCTGTCCTTCTCCAGGAGGCCCACCTGCGTGCCGTCCGGGCTGGTGGTCCGCACCGGGCCGAAGGTGGCCTCGTATGCGTCCAGCAGGGCCACCGCGCCGTCGGTGTCGCCCGCGGTCTGCAGCGCCCGCGCGCCGTCCAGGTAGAGCAGGGGGGCGTTGCGACGCCGGGCCACGGCCGCCTCGAACGCCGCGCGCGCCTGGGCGTCACGCTTCACCGCCAGGGCCCGGGCCCGGGCGAAGAGGGCGTAGTGCTCATCGGGGACGGCCTTCAGCGCTTCGTCCGCGGCCTTCAGTGCCTCGTCGGGTGCGCCGCGGGCCAGCGCCAGCTCCGCCTTCAGCGCGCCCGCGCGGGCCTTCAGGCCGGGCGTCAGCTCCGCGCCTCGGGCCTCCACGCCGGAGAGCACCTGCCGCGCCGCCTCCGCCTTGCGCCCCTGGTAGGTGTGGGCCAGCGCGGTGGACACGCGGGCCAGCAGGTGGTCCGGGTTGACGCTGGTGGCCTTGGCGAAGGCCTCCACCGCCTGCGGGTACTGGCCTTCATCCAGCAGGGCCTCGCCGTATGCGGTGGTGAAGCGTGGGTCGCGCCAGGCCGCCTCCGCCGCGCGGGCGAAGGCCTGCCTCGCGCCGGGGAGGTCGCCGCGCGCCTGGAGCGCCAGGGCCCGGGCCAGCGTCAGCCGGGCGTTGTTGGCGCCGCGGGCCTCGAGCCCGGCCAGGTACTGCTCCGCCTCGGCGGCCTTGCCCGCGGCCAGCAGGTGCAGGGCGTGGGCGCCGTAGCGCTCGCCGGACTGCGACTCCAACTGCTCGGCGCGGGAGAGGTGCTCGCGGGCCTTGGCGTCCGCGCCGGGCTGACGGTGCTCCAGCCACAGCACCGTCTGGATGTCGGCGGCCAGGGCCTGGGCGTCGCGGGCCTCTGCGTCGAGCTGGAACAGGGCCTCCAGCTCCGTCATCGCGCGGGCGAGGTCGGCGGGGTTGCCACGCATGGCGGCCGTGCGGGCCGCGCGCAGGTGCTCCTCCGTCTGCTTGCGGACGGTGCCTCGGTGGACGAAGAGGGCCACCGCTCCCGCGAGCAGCACCGCCACCACGCCCACCTGAACCAGCGCGCTGGTGAGACTTTCGCGCCGCTGCCAGTCCTTGCGCCCTTCGGTGCCCATGGACCTGTCCCCCGCGCTGGAGTTGGATGTGCGCCGGCCGTGATGCCGGGTATAGGAGCCGCGCTCAGATAGGAATGGTCCCCCGGGCTGTCAACGGGGGGCGGCGGCGTGAACACGGACGTGGGAGGTCAGAGGTATGGCGGTACACACGGCGCTACCCCCCGAGGCATTCGAGCGGGTCGCGGAGGCATTCGGGCTGGGGGCTGTGCACGAGGTGACGCCCATTCCCCAGGGCTCCATCAACACCAACCACCGCGTGGAGACGCAGCGCGGGCGCTACTTCGTCCGGCACACCACGGTGCGCTCCGCGGACGACTTGCGCTTCGAATCCGCGCTGCTCGCGCACCTGGCCGCGTACCACTTCCCCGGGCCCGTGCAGTTGACGACGCTCGACGGGGCGACCTTCCTGGAGCTGGAGGGCGGCCGCGTCAGCGTCTTCCGCTGGCTGCCGGGCGAGGAGCTGCGCCACCCGGCCCTCACCGCCGACCACCTGGAGCGGCTGGGCGCGGAGCTGGGCAAGCTGCACCGCGACACGCAGTCCTTCTCCGGCTCGCGGGAGAATCCCTACGGCCCGGAGACGGTGAGCGGCTGGCTGGAGGCGCTGGCGGCGCACCCGGACGCGGCGCTGGCGGCCGTGGCGCGTGAGCTTCAACGCGACATGGAGACGTCGCGCACCCTGCGGCAGGGGCTGGAGCCTCGCGGCGTCATCCACGCGGACCTCTTCATGGACAACGTGAAGTGGCTGGGGGACCGCGTGGGCGCCTTCTTCGACTTCGAGATGGCGTGCCGGGAGGACTACGGCCTGGACGTGGCCATCACCCTCAATGCCTGGTGCTTCGACGGCGGGCAGTACCTGCCGGAGCTGTGCCGGGCCTTCATCCGTGGCTACGTGGACGTCCGGCCGCTGTCCGCCGTGGAGCGCACGAACCTCTTCGGCCATGCGCTCTACGGGGCGGTGCGCTTCACGGCGAGCCGCATCCGCGACTATCACCTGTCCCCGCTGCCGGCGGACAAGCTGGTGCGCAAGGACTACCGCACCTACCTGAACCGGGCCCGTGCCTTGAATGCCATGGGGCCCGAGGGCTTCGCCGCGCTGCTGGGCCTGTGAGGGCCCGGCGGCGTCAGATGCCGGTGATGATCTTCCAGGTGCCGTCTTCCTTGCGCAGCACCATCTGCTCCAGCTCGGACTCCTTCATGGGGCGCGAGTGGAGCGACGGCATCCGCCAGGTGGCGTCCCAGTAGTAGATGGCGGCGGCCACGTCCTCGCCCACCTGGATGCGGCGGATGCTCAGCTCGATGCGCGGGCCCTGGATGCGGGGGAACACCCGCTCCAGGTAGGGCACCAGGGTCTCCGCCGTCAGGTCGTCGCTGGGGTCGTTCGGCGTGCCGCCATCATCCCGGAACGAAGGTGAGATGAGCTTCTGGATGGCCTGGGCGTCCCGGGCCTCCAGCGCGGTGCGGTACTGCTCCATGACGGCCAGGATGGCGCGCGTGTCGGAGTTGTCGACGATGTCCGTGCCGGGGATGCGCTTCGGGGCGCACGCGGCCAGCAGGGACAGGACGCAGAAGGCGAGGAAGCGTTTGAGCATGGCGGGGCCTTATTGGGACAACCCGACGGAAGTCAACCCATTCCCAGGCCCCGCCAGGGGCGGGTGGACGACTAACCGGGGCGGATGACCTCGGCGATGAACCGGTTGAGCACCGGCACCTCGTTGTCGAGAATCTTCAGGCCCTCCGACTGGATGACCTTCTCCGCGATGAGCCCCAGGGGCTTGAGGAGGAAGGGCAGCTTGAGGGCGATTTCACCGTCCATCACCCGCTCCGTCTGGCCACCGCCCACGTCGCGGAAGCGCATGGTGCCGGTGTTCACCAACATCTTGGAGATCTTGTTCGAGGTGGGGACGTTCTCGAACCTCAGCTCCTTGCGGCGCTTGTCATAGGTGGACGTCTCGACAAACGCGAACCACTCCGGGGGCACCGTCTTGGGGCCAATCTTCTCGATGACGGGCCTGGGGCGGTAGCGCACGCGGCGGCGCACGACGTCTCCGTCCGGCTTCACCTCCAGGGGCTGCAGCTCCAGCAGCACGCCGTGGTGCTGAAGCAGGAACGCGAAGTACCGCTCGTCGAGGAGCGCGCGCTCCACCTCATCCACCGTCCCCTGAATCCGATGCCGCGACTCGAAACGCATCCACGTCCTCCTTGCCAGGCTGGCACGTCACCGCTGTCTGGCTGCCTGCCTAGCCGAAAAGCGTGGCTAGCGGAAAGCCTGTCGTGGCACGAGCAGTCCACGGAAGGTCTTCTCCTCGAAGTCGCAGCGCTCCCGCCACTCGTCGGCGGAGGCCCGGAAGGCGGCGCCAAAGTCCGGTAGTGCACCGACCTCGTGCCGCACCGCGCCGCAGTCGCCTGACAAGTAGGCGGACTCCACGCGCATGCGCAGGGCCTCGCGGCGCAGCGCGTCCGGCAGGCCTTCCGCCGCCAGAGCCTGTTGCAGGTAGCCGGTGGCCAGCGTGGGCGAGCCCACCTGCTGGAGCCGCCGGCCCATGAGGTAGTTGAGGAACGGGTCCGTGGGCACCGCGTCCAGGGCGCGCGCGAGGAGCAGCAGGCGCACCTCGTCCTGGCCGGCCCGGAAGTATGCGTCGATGGGGGCCTGGCGCGCGGCGTCCTCCATGGCGGCGAGCTTCACCTGGGCGGTGCGCGTCAGCTCCGGCCCGGCGTCCTTCGACAGGACGGTGTCGAGGAAGCGGCGGGCCTCGCCGGGCTGCTCACGGCGCAGCGCGACGTCCGCCCGCGCCATGGCGACCTCCGCCTCCAGCACGGCCTGTCCCTTCATGCGCTCGCCCACCGCGGCGAGCACGGCGTCCGCGTCCGCGTAGCGCTCCAACTGGGACAGGGCGACGGCCTCGCCCAGGCGGAAGTAGGGCTCGTCGGGCTGGAGCTCGGCGGCGCGGCGGTAGCGCGCCAGCGCGTCCTCGGGGTCGCTCGCCAGCGCCTGCCGGGCGGCGTCCGACAGCCGCGCCACCTCGCGGGCGCAGGCGCGGGTGAAGAGGCTGCCGGCGCGGAAGCGCGCGAAGGCCCGCGCCACGGAGGCGTCGTCCAGGGGGAGCGCGTCCACGTACTGCTCCCACTCGGTGACGAGCTCTCCCAGGGGACGGCCGTAGGCGGCGTCGAAGTCCGCGTGGGCATAGACGGCGCGCAGCCGGTCCGCGCCGTAGGTGTCCGCCAGGTAGCGCAGGAACGAGCCCGCCACGGTGTACGCGCGCGCGGGCGCCGACTGGTAGAAGCCCTGCGGCCCCATCAGCTTGCGCATGTCCGGCGCCAGCTTCTGCCGGCGCATGCCCGCTGCCCACTGGTGCAGCGTGAGGTCGCCCTGCACCGGGCCGTCCGCGGCGACGGCGAACCCTTCGATGACGCCCATGAGCGGCCAGACGCCCAGCCGGGTGGTGACGCGGAAGGGGCCGCTGCCCGCGGGGGCTGCCATGACGTGCGCCAGCTCATGGTGGAGCACGGAGTGGGGGAACGGCCGGTCCTGGATGTGCAGCTCATGGCGCCAGGGCTTGGCGAACTGGGTGCGGCCGGCGCCCACCAGGCGCTGCTTCTCGTGTTCGTCGCGGTAGAGCCAGACGTGGATGGGCTCGGTGGGGGCCACGCCCAGGAAGTGCCGCGTCTGGGCCCAGCGGAACTCCAAGTCGCGCGCGAAGCGGTCCACGTCCTCGCGCGGCTTGCCTCGCCAGTAGTGGAAGACGAAGTGCTCCGTCTCCCGCAGGCCGCCGAGCTCCTGGGTGAGCCACGCGTCCGTCATCCGCAGGCCCAGGGCGGGGCCGCGCGCCTCCATGTAGGCGATGGCGGCCAGGGGCAGCGCCAGGGCGGCCAGCGTCGCGCGGCGCAGGCCGGTACGGCGCAGGCGCCCGGTGCCCAGGTCCAGCAGGGCGCAGGAGAGCCCCGCGAGCACGGTGACCCACAGCAGCGTCTCCAGGCGGAACCAGCCGAGCGCGGCGGAGACGCCCAGGGCCTCGTCGTACAGGGGCCCGGGCATGTGCCCCAGGAAGTGGTTGAAGGCGAACACCTGGGGCCCGGCGACGATGGGCCACGCGGTGGGCACGGCGGAGACGAGGATGAGGAGGGCGTACAGCCCCACGGCCCGGCGGGGGCGCTCGGCCGTGAAGCCGCACAGCACGCCCGCCGAGGCGGCCAGCGCGGCCGAGGGGAGGGTGAGCATCGGATAGAAGCCCACCAGTGCGAACGGGTCACACTCGGTGCGCAGCCAGGCGAACAGGGTGGCCACCAGGAAGGGGGGCACCAGGACGCCGACGTTGAGGAGCAGGGCGGCGCCCAGGGCCCGGGCCACTGCTCCGGCGGGCGTCTGGGGCCGGAGGGCCCCGGGGGGCGTCGGGGCGGTGCCCATGAGGATTCGGCGCTCCTGGGCGGCCGCGGCGATGCCCATCCCCCCTCCGAGCAGGCCCACGGCGATGGAGAGGGCCAGGCTCAGCTCGAAGCCGGGGACGCCGAAGAGGGGGAGCAGGACGAGCGCCGAGCCCCCGCCCGCGAGCAGGAGGCCGGTGGCCAGGACGGCGGGGCGACGCAACAGGCCAGAGGCGCGGGTGAGGACTTGCCGCATGGCCTCTCCTATACTCCCGGCCAGCATGTCCGAACAGAAGACAGGTCCAGAGCACCGCCAGAACGGGCGGGCGCCCATCGAGCTGAAGGTCGACTACAAGAAGCTCAACTCGTTCTTCGCGGACTACACGAAGAACATCAGCAAGGGTGGCACGTTCATCAAGACGAAGAAGCCGTTGCCTATCGGCACGCGCTTCCTCTTCAAGCTGACGGTGCCACACCGGGAGGCCCCCTTCGAATTGCTGGGTGAGGTCGTCTGGTCCAAGGCGGACGCGGACGAGCCCGGCATGGGCATCCGCTTCATCTACAGCAGCGAAGCGCAGCGGGTGGAGTTCGAGACGGTGGTGGAGGGGCTGATGTCCGACAGCCTCGGCGGCGAGCTGACGGAGAAGCTGCTCAACAAGCCGCTGCACTCGCACTCATGAAGCACGGCCTTCGGTGGATGGTGGTGGCGGTGCCGCTGCTGGCATCGGCCTGCCAGCAGGAGGCGCAGGGCAGCGCGCCCCGCGCCACGCCGAAGGCCGCCGAGCCGCGTCCGCGCGTCACCGACGTCACCGCCGAGGACTACGTCATGCAGCCGCTTCCGCGTGGATATGTGCGGCTGGAGGACGCCTTTGGCGGAGCGCACCGGGTGGAGGTGGAGATCGCCGCGACGGCGGACGCGCGCGCCCGGGGCATGATGTGGCGCAAGGAGCTGGCGGAGGGGAAGGGCATGCTGTTCCTCTTCCCGCACGAAGAGGTCCAGGGCTTCTGGATGCGCAACACGCTCATTCCGCTGGACATGCTCTTCATCACTTCCGACCTGCGTGTGGCGGGCATCGTGTCGCGCGCGGAGCCCCGGTCGCGTGCGACGCGCTCCGTGGGCGCGCCCAGCCAGTACGTGCTGGAGGTGCCTGGCGGCTGGACGGAGAAGGTCGGCATCCGCAAGGGCAGCACCGTCCGCTTCGAGGGCGTGGCGGGCTTGGATATCGAGCCGTGAGGAACGGCCACGACCTCCGAACCAAAGTGACATGACCGACCCGTGGGACAATCCGGGCCCCGGCGTGGTGGGCGAATCTCGATGAGATTGACGAGACGTTGCTGACCGCGGAACCCGGCGTGCTGGAGTCGTTCGCGTCACGAATCGACGCGCACTGGAGTCAGCGCCAGGCGCGGACGGCACGAGCCCGTGTCTGTGAATGAGCGCGCTTGCTCGGCAAGTCATGGACGGACCGATTCCACCCCATCACAGTCCGTGGTTGAGGCAACAACGCGTGACGCAACCGAGGGGGTATGCAGATGATTGGTATGACTATTACAGCGCCAGCTCGTACCAGACGCTCGTCGGACAAGTCGGGTGTGCGTGCGGCTCGACGCCAGTGGCCTGGGGACGCAGGTCGATGCACGTCATCGAGCGGCTGCCCGAAATGCCCTGCCCGTAATCAAGCTGGCGTGCGCCGCTCCAGGAGCTCCGTGGCGCGGCGGATGAGCTGCTGAATGGTGACGGTGCCCAGGAACCGCTGCTGGGCATCCGTGACGGCCACCGGGTCATAGAGCGCCTCGGGCGCGCGCTCCATGGCGAGCCGCGCCAGGGTGGTGAGCGCCATCCGGTCCTCGACGATGAGCGGAGCCACCTGCGCCGCGCCCTTCGTGCCCGTCAGGCGCCGCAGCACCAGCGCCTCCAGCCGCTCGCCATGCACCACGGCGACGTGGTCCACGTCGGCTTTCTGCTGGAACAGCCGCTCCAGCTCCTCGGGCGTGACGGGCCGCTCCACGCAGTTGCGGCGGATGACGATGCTGCCCACCGTCTCGTCGTCCTCGTCCTCGCGGAAGTCGAGCGCGCGCATGGCCTCATGGCGCCGCGCCTCGAACTCGCCGCTGGGCAGCACCGGCACGGGCGCGGGGCGGGCCACCAGGTAACCCTGCGCGTGCCGGATGCCCAGGCGGAGCAGCACGGTCAGCTCGTCCCACGTCTCCACGCCTTCGGCGATCAGTGTCGCGTTGACGCTTGCCGCGAAGGCCACCAGCGACTTCACCAGGTGCTGCTGATAGCTGTGCCGGTGGATGTCGCGCACCAGCGCCTGATCCAGCTTGATGAACTGCGGCGCGCTGTTCACCAGCGTCACCAGTCCGGAGTGCCCCGCGCCGAAGTCATCCAGCGCGATGCCGAAGCCCAGCGCCGAGCACTGCCGCGTCAGCCGTTGTAGCAGCGCGTTGTCCTCGAACGCCGCCTTCTCCGTGATTTCGAGCACCAGGTTCTTCGGGTTCAGCCCGTAGCGCGCCAGCAACTCCTCCGTGGAGCCATCCCCGAAGCGCGGGTCGCTCAACACGTCGGGACTGACGTTGAAGAAGAAGGGCGCGCTGCGTTGTGCCTCTGGCAGCGTGGCGATGCAGCGCAGCGCGGAGGTCCAGCACGCGCGCTCCAGCTCCCACGTGTAGCCTTCCAAGCGCGCCTGCGTGAAGAGCACGTGCGGCTCGCGGAACTCGCCTGGTCCTCGCGACAGCACTTCGTGCCCGATGACCTCACCTCGCAGCAAGTCCACGATGGGCTGAAACACCGAGGTGACGCTCGGCTCGTCACCATTCCACAGCCAGGCGGGGGCTGGTGCGGAGGAGAGGGGCAGGCTCATGTGTGGAAATTGTAGCCGAACCCACCGCAGGCTCCATGCCCTCCCCGAAAGAAGCTGCAGGGCCGCATGTCATGGCGTGGCAAAACGCCAGGGCGAGGCCGGCGCTCAAGGCTCGCGGACCCTCGGCAGCTCGCCTGCCGAGCCAGACGCCGGGCTGCCGTCCGACGCATCCGAGTGCATGGAAGCCCCCTGAATCATTGGAACTACGTCCTCCATGGACTGAGCTTCCTCCGACTGAAGGGAGGAGAGGGCCCGGAAGCGGCGCGCCAGGGCGGACAGCTCCGCGGCCTTGAGCTGGGCCTGGCCGCTGCGCAGTGACAGCAGGGCCACGCGGGCCCGCTCCAACTGCGCCACCTCTACCCTCAGGCGGGCGAGGATGCGCTCGCGCCGTTGTTTCAGGCCGCCCAGCCGCTCCACCTCCTCGCCCAGGGAGGCCGCGGCCAGCTCGAGCTGACGTCGCGCGAAGGCATCCGTGCTGGCGCGGGCGCTGCGCTCCAAGTCTTCGCGCTCGGCCTGGAGGTCCGCTTGCGCGTGCTCCTCGAGTTGAGCCTCCACGCCCGCCCACTCGGACGCGAGCTCCGCCGCGTCGCGCGTCATCTTCCCCAGCGTGCGCGCCAGCTCCTCGCGCGCGGGCTCACGAGGGAGCATCGCCAGGGACTGGCCACATTGCCGGTACAGGTTCAACGCCCGCTCGGTCAGCGCATGGAAGTCACCGGCGAGCTGCGGCAACAGCGCCTCCACGCGCGCCTCCACGGGGTCCGCTGACAGCGCCAGGTGCGCGGCCACCGCGCTCAGTCCCACGAAGAGGCCCAGGATGCCGCCCGCCACGCCCGCGCCCAGCAGCGCCGGCGTGGCCAGGTCCGTCAGTCGCGCGGAGAAGACGCGGGACACTTCCATGCCGCCCAGCGTCAATCCCGCGCACAGCGCCGCGCCCAGTCCGAAGTGGAAGAGGGTGGGGCGCGCTTCCGCCACCTGGCCATTCTCCCCGCGCTCACTGAGTCGCGAGCGCACCAGCAGCGCCCCCGCCGCCGCCGCGCTGAACGCCACCGTCCAGCCTGGGGCCATGCCCAGGGCATAGGGCAGCGCGGTGAGGAGCACCCCCAGGCCCCCGAGCAGCACGCGGTCCCACCTGTCGCCTCGCGCACACCCGAGCACGACGGCGGCGGGGACCATCCACGCCAATGGCAGCGGCAGGCCCAGACGCGTGATGGCCAGATGCAGGATGCCGGCCCCGGCCCCCGCAGTGAGCGCGCGCGTCACGGTCTGTTCGAAGGCCTCGCGGTGATGGAGCTGCAATAGAGTGGCGTTCATCGACTCCCCACGGATGTAGGCCGGGCAGGAACTGTTCCTTTCACGCATGGGTGGCGAAAAAGGTCTGCGATGAAGAGCCCCGTCGTTCCCGAGACGATGCGCGCGCTGGTCCTCACCGCCTATGACGGACGGCCGGAGTCCCTGCGCGTGGAGTCCCGGCCGGTGCCCCGGCCCACCACGGGCCAGGTCCTGGTTCGCGTGGCCGCGGCGCCCATCAACCCGGCGGACTTGATGTTCATGCGCGGGCAGTACGGCATCCGCAAGCCGCTGCCCGTGGTGCCGGGCCTGGAGGCCAGCGGGACGGTGGTGGACTCGGGCGGCGTCGCGGGCCGGCTCCTGGTGGGGCGCCGCGTGGCGTGTGTGGCGCCCGGTGAGGGGGACGGCCTGTGGGCGGAGTACGCGGCGGTGCCGCTGGGCCAGTGCCTGCCCCTGCGCTCCCAGGTCTCCGACGAACAAGGCGCCAGCCTCTTCATCAACCCCTTCACCGCGTGGGTGTTGATGGAGCGCGCGAAGGAGGGCGGCCACGCCGCGCTGGCCCAGACGGCCGCCGCGGGCACCATGGGACGGATGCTGCTGGCGCTCGCGAAGCGACGCGGCGTGGCCCTGGTGAACGTGGTGCGGCGCCCGGAGCAGGTGGCCCTGCTTCAGGACCTGGGCGCGGAGTACGTGCTGAGCACCCACGAGCCCGAGTTCGAGGAGCGGCTGCTCCGCGTCTGTCACGAGCTGAAGGTGTCGCTCGCCTTCGACCCGGTGGGCGGCCGGCTCACCGGGCAACTGCTCCACGCGCTGCCGGAAGGCGGCACGGTCATCGTGTATGGGGCGCTCTCCGAACAGGAGTGCCGCATCGCGCCCGCGGACCTCATCTTCGGGCGCAAGCGGGTGGAGGGCTTCTGGCTGTCGGAGTGGCACCGCCAGGGCTTCGGCGCCGCGCAAATCAAGGCGCTGATGGGCGTGCCATCGCTGGTGGGCCAGACGCTGGAGACGCCCGTGCGCGCCCGGCTCCCGCTGGAGTCGGCGGGCGAGGCGGTGCGCATCGCCTCCGCGGACATGACGTCCGGCAAGGTGCTCTTCATGCCCGGGCAGGGGCAGTCACCGTGAGCCGGACTCACGCCTTGTCGCGAGAGATGGGGCCCGTCTTGGCCTTTGTCACGCGCAGGTAGTCCGCGGGAGCGAGCACGAGCTGCGTGCCACGCGCGCCCGCGGACACGGCGATGGCGTCGAACAGCGCCATCGTCTCGTCGACGTACACGGGGAAGTCCTTCTTGCCGCCGATGGCAGTGCAGCCGCCCCGGATGTACCCGGTGAGCGGCTGGAGCTCCTTGAGCGGCACGGTGTCCACCTTGCGATCGCCGCTGAGCCGGGCCAGGGCCTTCAAGTCCAGCTCCGCGTTGCCGGGCACCACCGCCATCAACACGCCGGTGCGGTCGCCGCGCGCCACCAGCGTCTTGAAGACCTGCTCGGCGGGCATGCCCACCTTGGCCGCCACCGTCTCCGCGGACAAGTCCTCCGGGTCCACGTCGTAGTCGCGCAGCGAGTACGTCACGCCGAGCGAGTCCAGGAGCCGGGCGGCGTTCGTCTTCACGGCCCTACATCCCCAGCGCGGTGGCGGCGGCCTGCACGCGGGCGAGCGCGTCCTCGGGCGAGCTGCCCACCGCGGACAGGTGCCCCATCTTCCGGCCCTTGCGCGCCTCCCGCTTGCCGTACAGGTGCAGGCGGACGCCAGGCATGGCCAGCACCTGCTGGAAGCGCGGGCCGCCGTCCTTCAGCCACAAGTCGCCGAGCAGGTTGACGATGGCCGCCGGACGCACCACCTCCACGGAGCCCAGCGGCAGGTTGCACACCGCGCGCACCGCCTGCTCGAACTGCGAGGTGAGGCACGCCACCTCGGTGGAGTGGAAGCTGTTGTGCGGGCGCGGCGCCAGCTCGTTGACGAGCACGCCGCCGTCCTTCAGCAGGAACAGCTCGATGACGAGCAGGCCCTCGACCTGGAGCGACTCGGTGATGCCGCGCGCCAGCTCCGTGGCCTTGTCCAGGACCGCGGTCGGCAGCGGCCCCGGCAGCAGCGACCACGCGAGGATGCGCTCCTCGTGGTGATTGAAGGCCGGCGGATACACCGCCACTTCTCCGTTGGGGCTGCGGGCCACCAGCACGGACAGCTCGGACTGGAGCGCCAGCGCGGCCTCCACCACCACGGAGCGCTCACCCAGCTCGCGCCACGCCTGGGCGGCCTCGCCCGCGGACGTCACCTCCACCTGCCCGCGCCCGTCGTAGCCGCCCTCGCTGGACTTCACGAAGCAGCGTCCGCCCAGCGCCTGGATGGCCTCGGCCAGCTCCGCGGCGGAGTGCGCCTCGCGCCAGGGGCCCAGGGGGAAGTCGCCCTTGGCGAGCCAGCCCTTCTGCCGGCCCCGGTGCTGAATCACGCGGAGCACGTCCGCGCCCGGGCGCATGGGCGCGTGCCGCGCCACCGCTTCCAGCGTGGCGAGGGGAATCTTCTCGATTTCGAGCGTCACGGTGTCGCACGCGCGCGCCAGCGTCTCCGCGGCCGCGGTGTCACCGAAGGACGCGGTGACACACCGGTCCACCACGGAGTGGGCCGGGCAGTCCGCGTCCGGGTCCAACGCCTGGACCTGGAAGCCGAGCGTGCGCGCGGCCAGGGCCATCATCCGCCCCAGCTGGCCGCCGCCGAGCATGCCAATCGTGCCGCCGGGCAGCACCACGCGCGAGCTCATGACAGCTCCCGGTGCGCCAGCACCTCGTCGGTGCGCGCCTTGCGCCAGGCCCCGAGCCGCTCGCGCAGCTCCGGGTACTTCAGGCAGAGGATGGCCGCGGCGTGCAGGGCTGCGTTGGCCGCGCCTGGCTTGCCAATGGCCTGCGTCCCCACGGGCACACCCTTGGGCATCTGGACGATGGACAGCAGCGCGTCCAGGCCGCTGAGCAGCGTGGTGGGCATGGGCACGCCGATGACGGGCAGCAGCGTCTTGCTGGACACCATGCCCGGCAGGTGCGCCGCGCCGCCCGCCGCGGCGATGATGACGGACAGCCCGCGCGACTCCGCGGTGGACGCGTACTCCATCATCCAGTCCGGGGTGCGGTGCGCGGACACCACGCGCACCTCGTGCGGGATGCCCAGCTCCTTGAGGATGTCGACCGCGGGCTGCAGGTGCTCCAGGTCGCTCTTCCCGCCCATGATGACCCCGACCCATGGGGTGACCGTGCTCGCCATTGGTGTGCGCGCCTCCGTGCGCTGTCCCGCCGAAACCAGGAGGAACGCGGAGATAGGGCGGGGGGATTCCGCGGGTCAACACGGAAAGGCGCGGGTGACACGGATGACACGCCGGCCTTCCCGCATTCCCGGTGTGCACCCGCACACAGGGTGGGGCAGGGGAGGAGCCCCTGCCCGCCACCCAGACGGCTAGGCCGCGGAGACGTTGCGGTCGCTGCCCTCGCGGTAGAGGGCCTCGATGGCGTCGTTGTAGCGGGCCACGACGTTGCGGCGCTTCACGCTCATCTTGGGGGTGAGCATGTCGTTGGCGACGGTGAAGTCCTCGCTGACGAGCAGGAAGCGCTGCGGCCGCTCATAACCCTTCACGTCGCGGGTGAACTCGTTCACCTGCTCGCGGTAGAGCTGGAGCACCTCGGGGCGCTTGAGCAGCTCCGGCATGGACGTCGTGTCCAGGCCCTTCTCCGTGGCCCACTTCTTCAGCGTGTCCACGTCCACGACGATGATGGCCACGTTGTACGGCTTGTTCATGCCGTGGACCAACGCGTTGGCGATGTAGGTGGAGAGCGTCAGCGACTGCTCGATGGGGCTGGGCACCACGTACTTGCCGTTCTCCAGCTTGTACTGCTCCTTGATGCGGCCGGTGATGTAGAGGTAGCCGTCCGCGTCCAGGACACCCATGTCACCGGTGCGGAAGCCGCCGTTCCCGGTGAACACCTTCTCGTTCTCCTCGGGCTTGTTGTAGTAGCCCATCATCACGTTGTGGCCGTGGACGACGATTTCGCCCTGCGTCGCCTCGCCGGTGGCCGCCGTGTCGATTTCGATGCGCACCCCGGGCAGCGCCTTGCCCACCGAGCCAATCTTCCGGTTGTTGGGGAAGTTGGCCGTGGCGATGGGCGACGTCTCCGTGAGGCCGTAGCCCTCGTAGACGGTGATGCCGAGGTTGTCGATGAACTCCGCCACCTCCTTGGAGATGGCCGACCCACCGGAGAAGGCGTACTTCAGCCGCCCGCCGAAGCGCGCGCGGACCTTGGAGAAGACCACCTTGTCGAAGAAGGCGTGCTGCAAGTCCAGCAGGCCGCTCGACTTGCCCGCCTCCGCGAGCGCGCGCCGCTGGGCCGCCACCGCGAGGCCGCGGTGGAACATGAACCGCGTCACCGCCTTCTCGCCGGCCATGCGCTTCTGCAGGCCGTCGTAGATGCGGTTGAAGATGCGCGGCACGCTGAACAGCAGCGTGGGCTTCACCTCGGAGAGGTTGTCGATGATCTTCTCCACCGCCTCCGCGATGGCCATGGACGCGCCCATGGACAGCAGCGCGTGCAGCTCCACCGTCTGGCCGAAGACGTGCGCCCAGGGCAGGAAGGCCAGGGAGCGGTCCTCCGTGCTCATGGGGAACACCTCGTGCATCGCCGACACGTTGCGGGCGATGTTCGCGTGGCTGAGCATCACGCCCTTGGGCTGTCCCGTGGTGCCCGACGTGTAGATGAGGCCGGCCAGGTCCGTGGGCTTGGGGCTCACCAGCGGCGTGGGCGTCTCCGCGCCCCGCCGCAGCAGCGTCGCGAAGCTGTCCGCGTCGCTGGGGGTGCCGCTGAGGCGGATGATGTGCTCCAGGTGCGGCAACTCCGCGCGCACGGACTGGATGCGCTGCGCGATTTCATCCGTGGCACAGAAGACGACCTTGGCGCCGCTGTCGTTGATGATGAACTGCAGCTCCTTCACCTGCTGCGATTCGTACATCGGGACGTAGGCGCCGCCGAGCGTGTACGTGGCGTACGCGCCCACCGCCCACTCCAGGCGGTTGTTGGAGATGACGGCCACGCGGTCGCCCACGCCCACGCCCAACTGTGCGAGCCCGCCTCGCAGGTCGTCGACCATCTCTCCGAAGCGGGAGTAGGTCGTCCAGACCCACTGGCCGTTCTTCTTCTCCCCAAAGAGGTCGCGGCTGCCGAAGGTGGAGGTGCTGCGCTTGAAGATGTCGATGAGGGTCTGGAACTGCGGGAGCTGCATGAGGGGGGCTCCACTCGGAAACAGGTTGGTTTGAGGCGCCGCAGCTTAAGGCTGAACGCGTCCCGGGTGGGCCCATTCCTGAAACTTCACGCTCCACCTGCACATAATCGTGAACACGACGCAGTGCGGCGGGGCGTCTGGGTGACGTGCGGGACGACTCTCAGTACGTGGAGCCGAGCTTGCCGAAGCTCTTGAGGGCCTTCACCTTGCTCTGCTTCACGAGCGAGCGCCGGGCCTCTTCGCCCTCCGCGCTGTCGTACGCATCCATGACGGCCCGCTGCTCGGCCTGGTCCGCCGCCACCGCGGCGCTCCCGGACACCTCGCTGGCCTCGTCGAAGAGCGCCTGGTTGCGCTGGAGGTAGAGCTTCGCCTCGTCCTTGCGTCCCTCGCTCAGCGCCTCGGCCGCCTTCTGCATGTTGACGGCGCTGCGCGCCCGGGCGGCGTAGACGGTGGCTTCGCGGTCCTGGCGGGCGAGCACCTCCTCGCGCCGGTGGGTCACCACCGCGGACAGAGAGGCTTCGGTGGCCACGTCCGCGTCGCGGATGAGGTCGGTGTACGCCAGCTTGAGGTCCATCACCCGTGCCGTCCGCCCCGCCGCGTCCCCGGTGACGTTGAGCCGCATGACCACGCGCTCCAACTGGCCCGCGGAGAAGTCGGGCAGCGACACGTGCACCTGATTGCCAGACTGGCTGGCGCGGTAGCCCAGCACCTCGCCCAGGGACGTGCCAGGGGGCAGGGTGAAGGTCATCGTCACGCCGCGCGCCACCGTCGTGCCGGCCTGCTGCAGGTCCTTCTGGAAGAGGGTGGAGAGCTGGGCGGCGTCCTCCAGGAAGCCGTAGGCGCCGGCGCCGTAGTCGGCGAAGGCCTGCATCAGGTCCTCGTTGAAGTCGGTGCCCACGCCAATGGCGCTCAGGGTGATGCCGGTGGCGCGCAGCTCCCGCGCCACCCGCGTCAGCTCGTCGTCGGAGGTGAGGCCCTCGGTGGGCTGGCCGTCACTCATGAGGATGAGGCGGTTGACGCCGTAGTTCCGCTGCGCGGTGGACAGCTGGTAGCGCCCGGCGGACAGGCCCGCGCCGATGTTGGTGCCGCCTTCGTCCCAGATGCCGTCCACGTACTGGAACATCCGCTCGCGGTTGGCGGCCGTGGCCTCCAGGGACGGCAGGCTCTTCACGTCCGAGCCGTAGTGGATGATGGCCAGCCGGTCCGCGTCACTCAGCAGCCCGATGAGGTGCCGCGCCGCCTGCTTGGCCTGGGCCAGCTTGTAGCCGCTCATGGAGCCCGAGCGGTCGATGACGAGCGCCAGGTTGACGGGGCTGCGCTGCGCCCCCGGCACCTGCGCACCCGACAGGTCGAACGTGGCGAACAGGTCGGAGGCGCCCGTGGGGATGTACGGATGGGACAGCCGGCTCGTCAGCGTCAGCGAGCCCCCCGTGGCGGGGACGACGGGGGGCGTGGGCGGGACGGGCGG